>JALYHX010000400.1 GCA_030776305.1 Myxococcota bacterium | reverse complement strand
GTGCGGATCAGCGCAAACACGCGTCGAGCTCCTTCATCGTCGACGCGTTGCGGACGCAAGCCATCGTCTTGTCGGTCACATGACGGCTCTCGCACGACCGAATTTGGTCCTCGAGCGCGACGCGCACGCGCTCCTCGCGCTGTGCGATTGCCGAAACATCGTTGTGGCTCATCTCCTTCATTTGAAGTTCCACGCTCTTGTCGACGATGAGCCGGCAGTCCGCGTCCGTCGCCCGCTTTCCGCAGGCCGTGGTAGCTGATGCGCCCCCCGTGAGCGGGAGCGTCAAGAGAACGATCGTCGCATGTCGCACGGCCTGCCACGCCTAGCACGTTTTGGCCGGCGCGGAACGCGAATGGTAGACTGCGCGGGTGGCGGGAGCGCGGCGCGGGCGTGCATCGGCGCCGGAGGAGCTTCTACAGAAGGCTTTGGCGGCACGTTCACCCGCCTCGCGCGGCCGTTTTGCGCGGCAGGGCCTCGCCGTCTGCAACCGTCTCGACAAGACAACCCAGACGATGCTGCTTCGGCAACTCTATTTGTCTCACTACGAGGTGCGCCAATTCGACCGCGCGCACACGGTCGCAATTCAAGCACTCGAACTCGCCGTTCTTCCCGACGTCCTACATCAGGACGCCGCCCGTGCGGCGCTCGGGAAGGGCGACGTAAAAGGTGCGCTTGCCCATCTACGTCGCGCGTCGCGTCGGGCTCCATTGCCTCGACGTTCCTTCCACCTGTGGACGTTGGGGAGCACGCTCTTCCTATTGCATCGTTACGCGGAAGCTACGGTCGTGCTTGAGCGTGCCGTACGGTGGGGGACGCATGACAAGCCACTCCATCGCGCGCATTTGGCGCTTGCGCGTTTGGCCATGGGTGAGCACGTCCACGACCTCCAGGCAACGATCGACGAACTCGCGTCGGCGCCGTGCGGGCGTGGGTACGGCAGGTTCGTGCTCGGTCATCTCGCTTACGCTGCGGGGGCCTGGGTCGTCGCGCAGCGATATTTGCAAGCATTCCTTCGGCGCACCGAATCGGGCCGACCCGCCCTGGCGATATCGCTGGAGGCGGAGCTTCGAATGGCGCGCGCAACGCTCGTGAAAATGGCGGCCAACTAGTCGTCATGGACTTGTCGCTTGTGCCGGCGTCCCCGCGGGAGCGTGATCGCAGACCGTGCGCTACCTTCATTTGGCATGGAGCGCGTTCGGAGACGAGACTCGATGACCTTGGCGCTGCGTTTCGGAGGGTCAGGTGATATCGAAAATAGTCTGATGCGGCTCGATGGAACGAAGAGAACATTGCGCATGCTGCTCCTGTCGGCAACCGCCGGGTGCTCGTCCCAGCCTCCCGCATTGCAGCCGCACGACACAGTCGTCATCGTCGGCGTTGACAGCGAACCGGGCGCGATTGATTCGCTTCGAATCGAGACCACCCTCGGCGGAAGGGCAAACACGAACGAGACGCTCGCGAGTAGCGCCTTGCCCCATGAAGTAAGGCTCATGCCACCGCGTGGTGACACGAGCGCGGCGATCGCGGTGCGTATCGTCGCGTTTCAGAGCGCTGTCGGCCCACAACCGCTGCTCGTGCGTACGGCTGAAACCAGCTTCGTGACGGGTCGTACGATGTTGCTTCGACTCATGATTGAGGGCCGGTGCCTGCTCGGTTTGCCCGGCGGACCCCCGGGCGCGCCCTCATGTACACCGCCTCAAACGTGCATCGGCGGCGGTTGTCAGGACGACCACGCGACCTCTCTAGAGACGTACTCGCCAAGCTGGGCAATGAATACGCCTGACATCTGCAAGCCGTTGAATGCGGGTCCGGCGGTGGTTCAAGTGGGCACTGGGCAGACCGATTTTCTTCCTCTGACCGACGGCGACATGATTCAAGCGGAACAAGGGCCACAGGGCGGTCATCACGTGTGGATCGCCGTGCGTGAAGAAAACCTGCGTCAAAGCGGGTCCACCACGACGATTACCAGTGTGGCGCCGTCGTTGGGTCTGACCGGCCCCAAGACCGCATTCGTCTTCACATTTGACCCAGACCAAGGGGGATTCTGCAAACTGGTCGGACTACGGTACCAACTCGACGTCGACGGTACGGACTACCACCAGTTTCTCGGACAGGCGCTCGACGTCACGGTGACGGTCGCTGACGCGGCCGGCAGGACGGGTACAGGCGTGGCGCACGTCAAGATCGCGCCGACGGTCCTGTGCCCATCTGGCATCTCTGGTTGTTAGCGCGCTTGGCGATAAACCAAGGATGATCCGTCATGGACGTGAGGTCTTGGAATCAGGTGTGCACACGATCGGCGTCGCGACTAGACGGAAGCCGTTCGCACGAGATTCGAGGAAGGCGACGACACCGCGTCCCGACGCCGTCACGGCCACCTGACCCTGCCCGGCATTCACACCGCCATTCGAGAGACGCAATGGAGATCCTATCTGCGCGGCGTCGGCAGAAAGGGTCATTGCGCGCACTTCGTGCGCAGAGGCGGGACCTTCGGTCCAGATGAGCAGGAATCGCCCGCCCGGAACCACGGTCAATGCAGGCGACATCGCTTCGTCATTTTTGCTCCCCGTGGGCGGAGTGAACATTGTCGGCTGGCTAGATGCCTCCCCAACCTTGAAATGCATCCAACGGAGCCGCCACGGGTCGTCCGGAGAGGGGCGATCGGCCCACACAACGAAAACGACCCCTTCGTTGACTGCGATCGCGGGGGAACCGACGACCGGCCCGAGGCCCGGCACGCGCAACATGGGCCCCTTTGCGACCAACGAGGCCGACCGATCGGCAATTCCGACCCACACCGCACTTGCACGCCGAAACGCGATCCCGACGGTTGAGAGGTTCGACTCGGACCGGGTCCCTCGGAGCGCTTCGACCGCGCCATCGCCCTCGAGCGGCCACAGGCTTCCTTGGACGCGGCGACCCCCGAGGGGCGCCCAAGCCAGGGCGCCCGACGCGACGCCGACTTGTATTGGTGGATCCAGCGGCACTGTCCGTCGACCCTGCAGTGGGTCTCCCTTTCGACCGACATCGACGGCGAGGCCAAGCCTTCCTCGTTTTCCCGGAATGGGCGTTGCGCGGAGCACCCGGCGAACCGAAGGGATCGCGGTCGACTCTAGAGGCGCGAGCGACGTGGGGTCCAGACGAAGCAACATGGCTTGGTGTTCGTTTGGTGCAAAGCCGAGCGCGACGTCACCGCCGAAAGCTCGCATCTCGATGCCGGCGGCAACGATTGCACTCGGAGCGAGGACGTGCGGGTCCCCGGCGATTGCACACACCCCAACGGTGGCGCCTGGTTCGGGAACGCTGGGGCGCCGCGCCGGCAACACGGTCGCTGTCGGCAAGACCGTCGCGACGGGGCTCGGCAGGCCTGTCGGAACGCCGCGGCCGCGAATGGCCATTGCGACGAGTATGATCAAGCCAACCGCGCCGAGTGCCGCGGCGATCACGGTGATGGGGAATGCTGCAGCGATGCGCCCTGCGCCTCTTGAGTCGCGCGACCCGAGCATCGTGGATGCACTGCGGAGGCGCACCTTCATCGCTCGAAAAATCCGCCCCAGCCCGCCTTGCCGAAGCGTTGTCAGATCGAGGTCGCCGCCGGGCGGATCCGTGCGCCCGCGCCATGTCTTACGCGCGGGCTCGTCCGGACGCGCTGAGAATGG
>JALYHX010000399.1 GCA_030776305.1 Myxococcota bacterium | reverse complement strand
CTGCTGCGCCGCGCGGCGGCGTACTCAGGGAGTGAGCAGCAGTCGGCGCGACCTCCGCGCTGCGACGCCCCTCACGGCCGGGAGAGGGATCGCTGCGTCAGATCGTTGCCCGCAGCGAAGTCAGCCTCACGGGCCCGCGCGTCGATGCGCGCGCCGGCGATACCGCCCTGATCGAGACGAACGCGGCGTAGTCGATCGCGGTGATGGGGACGACTGCTCGATCGATTCCAACAGATCGCGAAACCAACGGTGCGCGTCGTCGTCCTCCACGCGGGGATGCCAAACCGCGCCAATGGGCATGTCGGGCAGCGGCAAAGGCGGAGCATGGATCTGCAATGGCAGCCACTCAGCGCACCGATGTGCCAGCCGGGCCGAGACGGTCGCGATGCATTCCGACTCGGCAACGATCACTGGCGCGCTCAAAAAGCTCGAAACGCGAACGGCGACCGTGCGCCGCAGGCTTCTCGCTGCAAGGGCGTCGTCGACGACGCTCCCACCGCTTCCGTACGGCGCGACGAGAACGTGACGGAGCGCCGTGAACTTGGCGAGCGTGAGGCGACCACGCAGGTGCGGATGCTCTTTTCGCGCGATGCACACAAATTGCTCCCGGAACCAGTCGCGCACCTCGAGTGGCGGGCGGACCGGCGTGGTGTTCATGATGGCGATGTCTGCGCCGCCCGACTCCAGCAACTCGGTGGGATCGGCACCACGAGATGGCGGGATCACGCGTACGTGAACGCCCGGAGCGTCCGACGCAAGTCGAGCCATCAGCTTCGGCATCAACCGCATCTCCACGGAGTCGGTTGTCGAGATCGTGAATTCGCGACGCGCGACGAGAGGGTCGAACTTGCGTGGAGCGAGCACCCTGTCCACGGTCGCAAGCGCATCACGGAGGGGCGCTGCAAGCTCGGTTGCGAAGGGCGTGGGGACCATCCCTTTCGACGAACGTACGAGCACTGGGTCGCCCAGCATCGCTCGCAGACGGGAAAGCGCATTGCTCATGGCGGGCTGCGATAGCCCGACCCTGCGCGCCGCGCGGGTCACGCTCTTCTCCGAAAGGAGCGCGTCGAGGATGACGAGCAGGTTCATGTCGATGGCGGACAGATTCACTTCGTGAATGTATGTCATCACGAACATCCGTTGGGTCAATACAAGCTCGGGCGCTATTCGTTCGTTCGGAGGCACGAACATGGACCTGTACTTCTCGACTCAATGCGGCAACTCGAAGCGCGTACTCTTCACGTTGGCGGAGCTTGGTGTCGAAGTGACGGAGCACCCACTCGACATGCGCAAACGCGAGCACCGCTCGGCCGAGTACCTAGCCGTGAATCCGTTGGGCAAGGTGCCCTCTTTGGTCGACGGACCGTTCGTGCTCTGGGAGTCAAACGCGATCGCGCTCTACCTGGCCGAGAGGTTTCCTGACAAGCGGATCGTGCCCGAGTCCCCCGAAGGCCGGGCGGAGCTTCACAAGTGGCTCTTCTACCTGGCATACGAAGTCGGGCCGCCGGCTTGGAAATACTTCTTCAACGCGCGCGGATTCGAGATGATGGTTGGCGTCGCCAACCCGGAAGAACTGACGAGCGCCGAGCAAGCACTGGCGGGAGCACTCGAGCCGCTCGAGCATCGCCTTAGTGGTCGCGGTCACCTCCTCGGCGAGTTCTCTCTCGCGGACATCGCGTTCACGCCAAGCTTCGCGAATCTCGTGGCGGCCGAGTTCGACTTGGGCCGATGGCCCAGGCTCCAATCGTGGGTCTCGGGTTTGCTCCATCGGCCGGCATGGGGGCGAGCGAACAACCGGGCTTAGTACGACCGCCCCGCCTATGGCGGGCGCTGCTGCGCCGCGCGGCGGCGTACTCAGAGAGTGAGCAGCAATCGGCGCGACCTCCGCGTTGCGACGCCCCCACCCCGGCCCTCCCCCGACTTCGGGGTAGGGTAGCGGGCTCACGTCGGTGCCAGCGCGTCGTTTCTCTCCGCCCGTCCGCCGTGCGAGGGTCAGCCGCGCAGCGCGTACGTTCTCCCCGCCAAGGATCTGTGACTCCGGACGGTCGATTCCCACCCCCGAGATCGGGGGTGGGTCAGGGCGCTCTTCATCGTTCGAAGAGCGACAGCTGCGCCTTCTTTCGCTTCGCCCGCTCCGCGGATGTGCGCATGCGGCGTGCAGGACCCCCACCCGCGAAGAGCTCCGGCAGGCGGGCCACGAGAGCGTCGAGCGGCTCGACCTCGCTCGCCGGCTTGTCTTCGCGATGGCGCACGACACGCGCAAACCGCAGCGCGATTCCACCGGGATACCGCGGGCTGCGCTGCACGTCGTTGAATCGGATCTCGACCACGAGCTCCGGCAACACATGTACGATGTGGGGCGCGCGTTCGGTGGCGAGCCGTTCGAGTCGCTCCGTCTGCCAGCGGAGCATGGCGTCCGTAAGGCCCTTGAACGTCTTGCCTACCATGCAGAATGTGCCATCGTCGCGCCGAGCGCCGAGGTGCAGGTTGGAAAGGAAGCCTCTCCGGCGTCCGCTGCCCCATTCGGCCGCGAGCACCACGAGATCGACCGTGGTGAACTCTTTCACCTTCTGCCAAGCGCGCCCCCGTGCTCCCAAGCGATAGGGCGACGCCAGATCTTTCACCATGACGCCCTCGTGCCCGCTCGCGAGGGCCTCGGTGTAAAAGCGCTTCGCGTCGTCGAGCGTGGTCGCGTGGACGTTTCGCACGCAGAGATCCGCGGACGCGATGGCATGAAGCGCTTCGAGCCGCATCGAGAGGGGGTCGTCGAGAAGGTCGGTGCCGTCTCGATGCAGACAGTCGAAGAATGCGACCCGAAGACGATCACCTGGGCGAATCGGGCTCTTCGCCGACATCGCGGAGAACGAGTCCTGGAACGGCCGAGCGGAACCATCCGGCCCGACGAGGACGACTTCGCCGTCGAGAACCGCCTTGTCGGCGCGGAGAGAAGCCAGGGCTTCGAGGATCGGCGCGCAGCCGGCCGTAATGTCGTTGCCTTGGCGCGAGTACACGGCGACGCGGGCGCCGTCCTTGTGAACTTGCGCGCGAACGCCGTCGATCTTGCATTCAACGAGGGGAGCGACCAGGCCGGTGAGGGCCTCTTCGATCGACTCGGCTGACGTCGCGAGCATCGGCGCCAGTGGGCGAAAGAGTGCGAGCGACCTCGGAGGCACGGCTTCGCGAGTGGGACCGAGAAGCGCCTCGGCGGCACGCGCGATCGAACCTGTGACCATCACCGCGCGTCGCACTTCGGTCTCGTCGCGGCCCGACAGATCGGCGAGTGCCAGGAGCATGACGCCACCCAGGCTTCCCTGGCGGAGCGACCCGGTGAGCGCGCCCACGAAGAGAGCGCGCTCCGGTTCGGTCAGTCGCCCGAAGAGACTTGCGACCAGGGCGTGAGCCTCCTCCCGACTGCTACCGCGCACCCGATCGAGCGTGTCCTCGACATCGCGCAATGTGACCGAGGCTGTCTCCCCTGCCGGGGCCTGCGAGAGCTCCCAGAGGTGCACAGGTCCCACCCCGAGCGGGCCGCATAGGGGTTCTTGAACGAGCCAGCCGACAACCGCAGCAATCTCGCGCTCGGGCACTTTGCGGAGCAGATCGACGATGAAACGACTTTTCTGGAGCCGCGAGCGTGTGCTCGCGACCCGTGCGGACGCCGTCGCGATCTCGCAGAAAAGAGTCACCGCGACCTGAGGTTACGTCATGGAGCGCGCAGGCTGAGCGCGCCGAGGTAGTCGCGCTTGCCGACGTTGACCCCATTGTGGCGAAGGATCGCGAACGCGTGCGTGATGTGGAAAAAGAAGTTCGGTAGCGCGTGTTCGAGAAAGTAGTCCGCGCCGGTCATTACTTTGCCTTCCCAGCGCGGCTGGGTGACGACACGCGCCGCCGCTCCCTGAAAGTCCTTGGCGGAGAAGCCTTCGAGGTATGCGATGACTGTGCGAACGCGCGCGCGGAGCTCGTCGAGCGTTTGCTCGCTGTCGGCGTGCACCGGAGCGTCCCTGCCCGCGAGCCGCGCCGCAGCGAGCTTCACGGTGTCGCACGTGCTTTGTATCTGGCGTGAAAGCGGGAACTGGTCGGGTGCGAGCCGGAGGCCAAGAAAGACGTTCGGGTCGAACGCCTTCGCCTGTGCAAAGGCAGCGGCCGCCTCGAGCCACTTGTCGAGCTGACCAAGCATCTTCTTCATCTGGCAAATGATCTCGTAGTACATGGGCAGCATCTTACCGCGGTCGCGCGTCGGTGACCCGAGGTTGTCGCAGCTATCGGATCAGGAGCGCAAAGAGCGAGCCGCTCCAAACGGGAGGCGCCCGCTTCGACACCCTCCCCCGCCCCGCGGGGGAGGGCCAGGTGGGGGCCGCTAGCCGCTGCTGCCCCTGCGCCCGGCAACCAGCGACAGACACTAGGCATTCGGCTTGGTGGGTGGCGGCGTCGTGCCCCTCGCGGCGGCCGGCGCCGTTCCCTTGATGGCCGGCGGCCTCATCGCCTCGCCTTCGTGTGCCTTCAGTGGTTAAAGCCAGAACGCAGTGCGTTTTCCGGTTGACGGAGGCGAGAAATCGACACGGGGGATGTCGATTGTTCGTAAGAGCGCGAGGTCAAAGGGGACTTCGAGTGTCCAAATCGGGGAGAGCGCGCGTCGCGTCCGGCTTGAGGGCATTCAACTGCGGCGTGGAGAGGTCCGTGGTTCGCGTGAAAGGCATGGGGCTATGGCGTGAACGGCTTCGCCGAGCGCGGGGAGGGCATGGAGCCGTGGCGTGAACGGCTTCGCCGTGAGCGTGGAGTGATGAGCGATTCATCGGCGCACTGAGCGTTGTCGGCGGGAGACGGCCGCCGATGAATTGCGACGATGACGAAGCCCTCGCGGCGTACCACGACGTGTCCGGTCACTATGGGGATTTCAGCATGATGCGCAAGCGCGAGGACGGAGCTGGGGGATGGCGGCGAAGGGGTGGACGGGAAGAAGCCTGGGCGGCGCATAGATCTCGCCCCACGCGGTCAGAGACCGTGGAAAAGCGAAGCAGCGATGGGA
>JALYHX010000398.1 GCA_030776305.1 Myxococcota bacterium | reverse complement strand
GAACATGCCGGGTGCAGAATGAAGAAGCTGAAGAACGCCGCAGCCGAGGCCGGGCCGGTGAACCGCCCGCTTTCGATGCAGGAGCGCGCGCGCAAGGCGCGACACGAGGCTTACGTGCACGCAAAGGAGCGGAGGAAGAACGACCCTCGCACGCTCCAGTTGAAAGAGAAGGCGAAACAGCTTCGACGCGAGGCCAGCGCCAAGGCGAAGGAACGTCGCAAGAACGATCCCGAGCAGATCGCGTTCAAGGAGAAGCTCAAGAAGGAGCGGCAAGAAGCGACCAAGCTGGCCAAGGCGCACCGGAAGGCCGCCGCGTCGGAGGCGAAGAAGGCCGAGCGCGCGAGCAAGGACGCGCGGCTGAACGTGACGTTCGTGGGCCTGGCCTAAAGGACTCGGGCCGGTCGAAGGGCCGTGCCAGATACTGACGGGTGCACCGAAGTGCATGACGGTGCAAACGGCAACGGCCTGGAAATCGGGGCGCTCATCGCTCTTGCTCGAAGTTGTACGCAGGTAGCGTCGTGAGCCGTGTGTCCTCGACTGGGCCTCCCACGGTGAAGTGATAAAAGCTCTGCCACTCTCGTGAAGTGATCCCAAAGGCCTCATGGACAGGATCGTCGAAGTAACAGCCTATCCCGGTCGAGCGAATGCCCGCTTCTTCGGCCTCAAGGTAGAGGACCTGCCCCACCATTCCCGCCTCCCAGAACAGGTTCCGGTAGAACGCAGCCCCGTACGTGGTCAGGCTGTCCATGTAGTCGGCGATCATTCCCAGGCTGAAAGCTCCGTCGCTGGCGATGTCCTGGCCGCAAGAAACGTTGGCCGCGAGCCTCCGACAGTCCCCTTCCTGGAGCAGGTACAGCGGGAGCCCCGGCGGACAAGAGGGGAGGCGCTGCCAGCGAAACTCCGGCCGCATCACTTTCCTGAGGGCTGCGAGCTTGTCGGGATCTCGCGCGAGCACGTAGAGGCCCAAAGGGACGCCTTCTACGCGATGGACGAACAGGCCGAGATGGATGCGGGGCCGCCGCGGGATCGCATCCCAGGGCACCGATCGCCCGTCGCGCGTCGGCATCAACCGAGCGAGCGTGCGGAAGAACGCTTGCTGCGAGATCGCCGTCGAGCGATCCATCGCTACCGCGCTTCGGCGGCCAAGGATTGCCTTCTCCGCCGTGAGTAGCCCCTGGCGGACGGGTATTCCGAGGAGTTGCTCCTCCGCGGGGAACCTGGAGAAGTCTTCCGTGATCGGCGCGCTTCCGAATCGTCGCGTCGCCTGCGCAACCTCGTCGATCACGGGCCACTCGACGCTGTGCTCGGGGCTCAGCGTGTTGGCCCTGCCGTACCATTGTGCGCCGGTGCTGCCTGCCGTCAGCCCGTTCAGAAGCCGCGGAGACGTCGATGGAAGACCGCTTGTGACCAATGCGAGAAGCTCAGGCTCCTCACGCTCTGCCGGCCCGTAGTCGTCACCGCGGCTGAGCCCGAAGAGACCAGCGACGGCGCTGTCACTGATCCCGTCCAGGAGCACCAAGCCCCAACCAAGAGCCGCCGCCGCAATGCGCAGGGTTGCAAGTGCATGCCCAGCATCGTGTTGGCAATATCGGAACGCGCGCTCACCGTACTTCCAGGCCTCCCGCCAATGGACCGACGAGAGGCCTACGAGGAAGGAACCATCGGGAAACGGCGCGCAGAGCTCGCTCCACCCCTTCCCGTCGAGGATCGCGCGCCGTTCGAGAGCGTGCTCCTTGGGTGCGTAGTGGTACACGGCGGGCGCGTCGCCGAGCCGCTCGATCGCAGGTAGAACCGTATACCCCTCGGTCGGATGGAGATTCCCGCTCGATGGGTTCGCGCGCAGCGACCACCTCGTTTCATGGAGCCGCTTCCACGCCGTCAGAGACAGCGCGTATCGGAAGAAGAGAGAGAGCGACTCCAGAGATAGCGGCTCGGGCGGCACCTGCCCGAGCGCGTAGAGCTGCCAGTAAGGAAGGGGACGGCCGGGCTTGGGTAGCGGGAGCCGAACGAGGTCCGCTCCTCGATAGCGTCGGAAGGGATCCGGCTGCGTGGCCCAGTCCAGGTACCCCGGCCCGGCGGCAAAGCGGTGGAGGTGGTGCTTCGTCCGCTCGTGATAGGCCACTACGATCTCCTCGGCCGACAGCTCGCCACCCGAGAGGCGGGGAGCCGTCACGGCGAAGACCCGGGAGCCTGACGCGCTCGCTTCGCCATGGCGACCATCGACCGCCGAACATCGTCGGACGTCGCGATCGTCGCGTCGAACGCGAGCCGCGCTGCACGCGGGCCCTGCGGCGTCACCGCGGCGATCTCGAAGCCATACCGATCGACCGCGGTTAGCGAGGCACTCGTCGCGTCTGCGATGCCAGCAAGCACCATCGCGTACGCAAGCACCGCATCTGCGTTGTCCTCGTTCATGTGCCTCAGGATCCCGGAAGCCGCAGCCGCTAGAGGATCGGGCGTTGCGGCGCGGTATTCCTCGGCACTTACCCAGGACATCCGCCCGAAACCGCCAATGTAGCGGAGCGCCGCTGGCTCGAGGCGATAGAATCCGAAGTCCTCGAAGTCCACGTAGTCCGACGCGCCGGGTTGCTGCTTCAAGAAGGCGTCGCGCGCGGCCGCCCGTTCGGCGGCGCTGACCTCTGCGCACAGGCCGAGAATGGTCACGCGGCCGAGCGCGAGCGGCTGATCGTGCGTCCCAAGCGGTTCGGTAAGGAGAACGGAGGCATCGGTGCGCGCTTGCAGGTTGCAGGTGTGCTCTGCAAGCTCGGAAAGCAGAAGCAGTGGGCGCCCCGCGTCGTCGACGGCCAGGGTCACTAGCGAGCCGTACGGAAAGCCAAATGGGTCGCGGGCAATCGTCGACAGCGTCGCCGACTTCGCTTGCGCGGCAAGAGTGCGGCAGCGTTCGGCGTGGCTTGGCGCACGAGCGTCCGGGACGGCGTTCTCCTTGCGGGGTGAGGGCCGTCGGTGATCCCTGGGCATGCGACGAGCCGTAGCACGCCCAAGGCGTCCTCCTTGCCGAACAGTTCTTCGAGGTTATATTAGTCCTATGTCATGTGACGTCGAGTACACCGACGAATTTGAAGCCTGGTGGACCGGCCTCACGGAGGAAGAACAGGACAGCATCAACGATTGCGTTCATTTGCTCGAGATCAAGGGCGTCGCCCTGGGCTCCCCTTACTCCTCGAGCATCCAGGGTTCGAAACACGGCCACTTGCGCGAACTCCGCATCCAACACGGCGGCGATCCGTATCGCGTCTTCTACGCGTTCGACCCGCGCGGCGATGCTCCTCATCGGCGGGTGCAAGGCCGGCGACGATCGCTTCTACGAGCGGTACATCCCCCAAGCCGACCAGATCTAAGACGCCCATCTAGCGACCCTCCAGAAGGAAGCCGCCAAGCGAAACCGCTGATTTTGCAGTTCTCTACACAAGGATGATGACCATGCCCAAGCCCTTCAAAACTCTGCGAGACAAGATGTCTCCCGAACGCCGGACGCGCTCTGAGGCGCGAGCCGATCGCATGCTCCTCGAGCTCAATCTCCAAGAGCTTCGCCAGCGCTGCACCAACCTGACGCAAGAGGACGTCGCCTCCCTGCTCAACGTGACGCAGGCCTACGTCTCGAAGTTTGAACGCGGCGAGGACGCACTCCTCTCGAGCCTCTATGGCCACATCAAAGCACTCGGCGGCGACCTCGAGATCCGCGCGCGCTTTCCGGGACGCCCCGAGGTTCGCGTGACGCAGTACGAGGATCTGGGACGCCTGCGCGAGGCGATGGCAGCCAAACGCTGACCCTCCCACGCGGCGGCGCGCGGGGCGCTAAGTGCTCTTGGTGGGGCCTGACGACGGCGGCAAGGGCGGCGATGATGCGGCCGAGCCTCGACCAAAGCGCTGCTAGTGGGACTATGAGTGATCCTGCCCGGTCGGAGCGATGGAAGCGCAC
>JALYHX010000397.1 GCA_030776305.1 Myxococcota bacterium | reverse complement strand
GGCCGACAATGGCCAGCATGCGCTCGAGTACATGGAGCGCACGCCCCCCGACGTGGCGATCGTCGACATGATGATGCCCGGACTGGGGGGCCTCGAAGTGCTTGCGCGCGCGAAAGCGGGCGGAATGCACGTCGAGATCATCTTGATGACCGCGTTTGCCGACGTCGATTCAGCCGTCGCTGCGATGAAAGCCGGCGCGTATCACTTCTTGACAAAACCGTTTTACTCGAACGACGCCGTTGCCCACGCGGTGCTCAAGGCCGCCGAACATCGGCGTCTCGCGGATAGGGCGCGCCAGCTCGAGCAAGTGCTCCTGTCGAAGGAGCGTTTTGGCGAGATCATCGGCGGCTCGGCGAAGATGCTCGACGTATTTCGTTTGATCGAGGGGGTTGCGCCGACGTCATCCACAGTGCTGATTCTGGGGGAAAGCGGGACGGGCAAAGAGCTGGTGGCTCGGGCGATCCACCAGATGAGTCCAAGGTCGAAGAAATCTTTCGTGGCGGTCAACTGCGGGGCCATTCCAAAGGAGCTCGTCGAGTCGGAGCTTTTCGGTCATGTGCGCGGCGCATTCACGGGGGCGCAGAGCTCGCGCGCCGGCCTGTTCGAGACAGCCGACGGGGGGACCATTCTCCTCGACGAAGTGGGCGACCTCCCACTCGCCGCACAAGTGAAATTGTTGCGGGTGTTGCAAGAAGGGGAGATCAAGCGCGTGGGCGCCGACGAGACACGCAATGTCGATGTACGCATTCTTGCCGCGACGAACGTGGACCTCATGACCCGCATCCAGTCGGCGCAGTTTCGCAGGGACCTGTATTACCGCCTGAACGTGATCGCGATCGACCTTCCGCCCCTTCGTGAGCGAGAAGACGACGTATTGCTTCTGGCAAACCACTATTTGCAGAAGTTCGCGCGCAGCATGCATCGAGATCCCAAGAAGCTCGCGCCCGATGCCGTCCGGGCCCTTCGCGACTACGACTGGCCAGGAAACGTGCGTGAATTGGAGCACGCGATCGAGCACGCAATGGTGCTGTCGCAGAAGGAAATCATCTGCGCCGCCGATTTGCCGTTCATGCGTTCGTCGGGGACGTTTCGCGAAGGCTCGCCCGCGCTGGCCGTCGGACCGGAGGGCGGTTCGTGGGGGGCCAACGCAGACAGCGATGGCGCCGATGGGGCAGGCTCGATCCTCGCCGATTTGGCTGAGCTGCCTTATGCCGAGGCAAAGCGGCGAATCGTGGCGCGCTTCGACGAGACATACACGAGTGAGATCTTGCGCCGCACGGCGGGCAACATGTCGGAGGCCGCCCGCCGGGCGGGACTCGACCGGTCCAATTTCCGGCGATTGCTGAAGCGTCACAAAGAGGAGGAGTGACCGCGGTGGCGGAGGCGCTATAACCTCGCGCCGGGACATGCTGCGAAAATGGCGCTTGCCGCTCGTTGCCGTTGGGGCCGTGGCGCTGCGAGCATCGCTGGCACACGGCGCTGACCAGAGGGCCGCGGACCAGGGGCCAGCCGGCGACGCTACGAGCGCACCGGCGACCATCCGTCCACACGAATACACGCTCGCGGAGTGTCTCTCGCTTGCCGACCGGAACTTCCCGAACCTGTGGGCGGCTCGCGCCCGCCTCGCATTCACGCATGCCCAGCTGGAAGAAGCGAGATGGACACCGTGGTTCCAATGGTCGGCGCAGTCGACGTTCGGGGTTCTGCCACCCTTGGCCGGGACGGTTCTCTATCCCCAGAGCAACCTCTTTTCGCGCAACGTCAGCGGCTTTACGAACCTGCAGCCATTCTTCGGATTCGGCATCAGTGGCGTACTGCCCATCTATACCTTCGGAAAAATAGAGACGGCGCTCGAGGCGGCCGAGGCCAACGTCCGCGTCTCCGAGTGGGACATGGAGAAGTGGCGGCAGCAGATGCGGATGGACGTGCGCCGCGCATATTACGGACTCGAGCTCGCTCGGGACGTGAAGTACGTCGTGGACGACGCGAAGGGTAGGCTTGGCAAGGGAATCCAGGGCATCAAAGAGCGGATGGCAAAAGGGGACGCCAACGTGGGCGACGTGGACCGCCTGCGGCTCGAAACGTACCGCGATGAGATCATCGCGCAGTCGCTCCAGGCTCCGAAGGGGGAGGCGTACGCGCTTGCCGCGTTGCGCTTCATGACCGGCGTGGAGACGAATTTCGATATCGTCGACGAGCCGCTCAAGGCTCCCGATCGACCCCTCGTCTCGATCGCACAATATCTTGAGGCGGCGCGGCTTCTTCGACCCGACGTCAACATGGCCCGCGCCGGCGTCGTCGCGCGAAAGCGGCTCGTGGAATACAACCGGGCGAAGCTCTTTCCGGACTTCGGCCTAGCGCTCGGCGCCGACTTTGTCTCGACGCCAAGCGCGGCGCCGCAGCAAAATTTGTATGCGAACGACCCCTTCAATCATTTCTATTATTATTTCGGTTTCGGCCTGCGTTGGAGCCTCGATGTCCTGCCCCAGATGGCGAGGACCCAAGGAGCCGAGGCGCAACTGGAGGAGACGCGCGCGCTCGAGCGTCTCGCGCTCGGAAATGCGATGTACGAGGTCGAGAAGGCATATGCCGACGCGGTCGAGGCGAAGACACGCGTGGATACATGGGACAGGGCCGAGCACGAGACCAAGGAATGGATCTCGATTGTGCAGGACCACATTGACCTCGGCACATGGGACGAGCGATCGATCATGGAGCCGCTCCGCGCGTACGGCAACGCGCGGGTGCAACACCTGTATGCGTTGATGGATTACAACATCGCAATGAGCGGTCTCGCGCTCGCAAGCGGGTGGGACAGCGCGGCGCCTAGCGGAGGATAGGTTTCGATCACCAAGGGCACGTGGCCAGCGCGAGCATCGCGAGAACCCTTGCCTTGACCACACTGAAATCTTGCAATGCGACGTTCAGCTCGGCCTGCCTGTGGGCCTCCGACGCCGTGACCAGCTCGAGGCTCGTGCCCTGCCCAGCCATGTACGCGGTCTGCGTCATGATGTCGTTTTGCGCCGCGAGATCGCGCTGCTGACGGGCCACCTTGTCGGAAGTCTCGGCGACGATGAGCTGCCGCTGTGCCTGTTCCAACTGAATGGTTGCCTGCCGGCGAAGGGCTTCGAGCTGCTGCGCGGCGATGTCCTCGGCGGCGCGTGCGTTTCGGAGCTGGCCGTAGCGAACGCCGCCATCCCAAATGGGTAGCGAAAGGATGCCGCGAATGTTCCAAGTCGGATTCGGATATCCCGTCGAGGCGACGGACGATCCAGCGAGCGTACTGTCCATGCCGACGGTGGGCAGGAACTGAAACGCGACGTTGCGGAGGTTGCGTTTCGCTACCTCGAAGCGTGTCCGGGCGGCGGCGATATCCGCGCGATCGTCGAGCGGGACGCGGTGGCAAGACGCCATCGCGCTCTGCGCCAGGCCGTCGATATTGACGTTCGGCGACACGCCCATCTCCTCGGGAACCCCGAGCGCGAGACCGAGAGCTTCGCGTGCCTGTCGAAGCGACTCGTCGCCTGTCACGAGCGTCGCCCGCGCATTCGCGGCGTTCTGCTGGGCACGCACGACATCGAGCCCATTCGCGGCACCGAGGGCCTGTTTGCGTATCGTGATATGAAGCTGCTCCAGCGCTACCTTGAGTCCAACGCGGTTGATCTCCGCTTCGCGCTCCGCGGTGACGACTGCGACGATCTGATTGGCGATGCTCAGCGCAAGCGTGCGTTTCTCGTCCTCGACCGTGAGCTTGGCGGCATCTTCGCTGAGCTCGTCGATGCTGATGGCGTCGAATGCTTGGACGTTGACCAAGGTTTGCTGAAGAACGATATTCCCGGTGAACGTGTCGGGAATGGGCACCCGCGCGCTCGTCGAAAAGCCCACGCCCGAGAAGGCCTGTCCCCCGGGGGCCGGGTTCGTCAGCAACTGATGGGTGTAGAATCCGTTCCCGTTGATGCTCGGCAGATACGCTGCCAGCGCAATGCGCGTTTGCGCTTCAGCCTGCAGCGCTTGTGCGAGCGCGATGCGCAGGTCAGTCGAACGTGAGCGCAGATAAGCGATTCCTTCGTCCCACGAAGCAAGGACCCTCTTCGGTGGGGGCGCCGGCGCCAGCATTGCGTCGTCGATGCTTGGCGGGTTGGGCAGTGATGTGGGTGGTTCGCACGCCCGTGACGGCGTTGATTGCGCCAGCGCTGGAGCGGGCCCCATCGTGACGAGGACCAGCAAAATCGAAGAGAACGTTGCCTTGGGCATGGCGGGGTGGCTCACGTATAGCTTCGCAGCGCGGCGAAATCGCGGCTCGCTTGGATCCAAGCGATGGGAACCCGAATGCCGGCACGCTCTCGATGCGTTCGGCGAGAACGCGCCGCGGCGATTCATCGCCCTGTCGGGGAACGAGCGGGGCCCCGCGTTCATTCCGCCTGGCCCACCTCCCCCGAGCGACACTCGAGTGATCCGACGGCCGTGGATTGCCTTACTCGTCTCGCGTGGTCGACCCCGAGGGCAAGAGATCCGGGATGTGATCTCCGATCGCGCAGGCTCCGGCGCACGGCGAAATCCAGCTCGCCGAGAGACAGGCCGTAGCGATCCCGCGGCATGGAGAGGAAGTCGGGGCGGGCATACGATGCACGAAGCCCACGCCCCCAAGGGGGAGTGCGGGCTCGTGGTGCTGGACTCAGGAATGCGATGCCGCGGGGCCTGCGACGGCGCCCGGCACCGTCGCCGTCGTGGGCGATGACGCCGCGTTGACGGGGGCGGAGGTCGCCGGGATCGTGGGCCCCGGCGCCATGACGATTCTCCATTTGTCGTACAGAAACGACCGCGACGAGCACGCGGGCGACCCTCGCCTTGTGTCCCGCGCCCCCTTCGCTCTTCCCCTGGTGTTTCGCGGGCGATCCATGACCGAGGTGGACGTCGATTTTTCACGTTTTCTTCGAAGCAGTCGCGATCGACGTGCCGATCGACGTCGCAAGCGTCCTTTCCGTTTGCATTGGGCTTCGCGTCGAGCGCGTCGACGTCTCTTTCGGGAGCATGAAGCTCACGATCGAGAGCATGCAGCTCGTTTCCGGGCGCATGACGCTCGCGATCGAGCGTGTGAGCTTCGTTTTTGTGTGGATGCGCGCCTCGATCGAACACATGAAGCTCGTGATCGTTTGCATCAACGTCGCGATCGGACGGACAAAGCTCGTCACCGCGGCGACGACGTTCGTGATCGCGCCGATAACGACCTTCACCGGCGCGGATCTGCGCGTCCACCGCTCCGATCAGAGCTTCATGCGTCCGGATCAGAACGTTACGCAGTCCGATCAGAGCTTCATGCGTCCGGATCAGAACGTTACGTGGTCCGATCAGAGCTTCATGCGTCCGGATCAGAACGTTACGTGGTCGGATCCGACGCGATCGCGCGCGGAGGTTAGCGTTACGCGGCCGGATCTGTGCTTTGTCACGCCGGGGACGGTGTCGTCGAGCGCGACAACGTGCCTTCACGCGCCGATGGCGTCGTCATCGCATACGAGAACGGCTCATCGTCGTGGTCTGGACGCGCCGAGCGTGGCGGACGGCGACTCCGACGCGTCGACAATGGCTTCCATCCGTCCGGTGCTTTCGTACGAGAGGCGGCATTGAGCACGTTGTTGCGGTCTCCCCAATTCGTGGCTCAAGCTGTACGCGGGTGGGCCAGCTGTCACGAACCTTAGTCCTCAATCGACAGCGTCGGGATGGCCGCGCGGGTGAAGTCCTCGGTAGGGTCCCTTTGATCAGCGCCGACGCAATGTCGCGTATCGCGCGTCTCCGGGCGTCAAGTCCAGATCGGCCCGCAACTCGCTGAAGCGTCCGCGCAAACTTGCGACGCTCACACGGAAGCACGCGGCGACCTCCGCCTGCGTGAGCGGGACGTGATCGACGTACACGATGGCATATGCGACTGCCGCCGCCATCGACTGAACCGCCGCGACGGCCCGGGCGCTGGCTGGACGAGAAAAATGGCTCATCGCATCACGGGCGAGCGATTTGGCTCGCGCGCGCTGCTTGACGTCCAATGGAAGGCTGGTCAGCCCTCGGGCGAGAACGGCATCGAGCTCGGCGAGCAGCGTGGACCGCCGCGCCGTCGGTGACGCCACCTCGTCGCGACTCGGACGAGCGCGGGGCAGGGGATTCGAGCTTGTCGATTCGCCGTCGGGGTCCGCTGCAGTGAATGTGCGCATGGGAGCGAGCCGCGGCAGTGGGTGGTCCTTGTCCGCCGGCGCACCTTGCTCCACCCATTTGAGGAGCGCGGCATGCTCGCGCGACGCAGTCCGTTTCGTCGCGCGCGTCAGAACGTTACGTGCTTCGGCCAACCTGCCGGTACGGGCAAGGGCATGTGCGTAGCTGGCAGCGAGCGCGCCGCTGCTACTTGCGCTCCGATAAGCCCGCTCGAGCCAAGGCAAGGCATCCATCGCCCGCCCAAGCGCGACGTCGAGCAGATGGCCAAGGTTGTGCGCGTACCATGGGTTCTTTGGAGCGCTGGCAAGAGCTCGCTGGTACGCGCTCGCGGCGAAGTTGTAATTGCCCAGCAAAGTCTGGCAAAGGGCGACCATGGCCCAGACACGGTCGTCCGAAGGGCGATGGGCCAGTACCCGCCGCGCGAAGAGCGCCGAGCGCCACGGGTCGCGTTCGACGAGCAATTCCGCCAAGTGCAGGTTCGCAAAGACACTTTCGTCCGAGCCGTCGTCTGCCAGGCGCGCGAGTCGGTGCAGCATCGGCAACACGTCGGTCGGATCGACGGCGCGTGCGAGCGTCCATTCGATCTGACGGCGTAATTCCTGCGCTTGGTGTCGACGCGCGTCCATTTCGCTCTCTCTCGGTGTAGCGTTCCCGATTGGCATGTGCAACGCGCAAAACCACCGCTTTCAGCCACATTGCAGCCGATGAACACATAGTCCTTGCACTCCCCCGTTTCCGCGTTAACGACGTGGTCACGGATGCTCGCGCGAGCGAGCGAAAGCCGTCAGCGAAACGACACGATTTTTTGCTGAACCAGCTCGTGAAGGATCCGATACGCATCGAGCTTCGGCATTCCGGACATGTCCAAAATCATTTCCACGGACGACGACCCGTCGATGAGTGAGAGAATGAAGCCGGCGCGATGATCCATCGAGAGCCACTGCATTTGTGCGCGTGCCACGATCACCATCGGGACACGGTCCACGGGCCCGAGCCGCGCCGCGTACATGTTCTCGAGAACGGTGCGACAATTCTGTCCGCACTCTGCCGCTTCAACGTTGTCCGCCGAGTCGGCGAGGATGAGGTCCGCCATCTCCAAGGCACCCGAGTAATCGCCAAGCAAGAAACGCTCGCGCATCTCTGCGGCCGGATCGTCGATCGTCCGCTCCATTATTTCGGGGGTGGTTGACTCACCGATTGCGCCCAAGACGGCGGCCTCGATGTTCGAGGGCGAGAGGTGGCGCATCGGATCGCGTGCGTCGTCTTCGACGGGCGCACTGGGAGAGCTCGGCGCGCGCGCGTTCGCAATGGACAGTGCGCTCGACGTGCTCCTGCGCGTGGGCGGACCGGCCACGGCCGATAGCGCCCGCGCTTTCTCAAGCTCGACCTCGTTGGTCAGCGTGACCCGTTCGGTGATCGGTTCGCGCCCGAACTCGGGGACGGCGGGGGGAAGCGGCGGGGGTCGATGGGTCGGCGCATCGCTGTCCGGGTGTGGATTTCCGGAAGGGGGCATTGCTTCGCGCGCGAACGCCTCGACATCGAACGGCGGGGCAACGGTCGGCCGTTCATCGTCGGCAGCGCTGCCCGCTGGCTTCGGAGGCGGCGCGCCGCGTTTCTTGTCGGACTTGTTGGTCACGTCGTCTCGTTTCGGCTCTCGCCCAGTGGGTCGCTACGCTTGAGCAGCGTTTGCCAGCGCCTGACGGTGCGGCCGTCTTCACTGAGTCTTGGTCACAACCCCTTTGAACATACGATGCGTTCTCGATAGCCCTTCGATTTCGGCTTTGACTGCGACGAGGTCGCGCTTTGCGATCGCCGAACGGGTCTTGGCGATGATTCCGCGTGCCTTGTCGATGGCGTCGCGCCCGAAGTCGCTGGCGGCCACGATTTGTTCCACCTGTGGGAGGAGACGCTCGATGTCGCCGACGATGCGCTCGGCCTCTTGTTTGGCGGCTTCGAACTCCTCGGTCGAACGTCGTTCGACCATGTAATCCTTGGCGCCCTCCATCATGTTCTTGATCTCGTCTCGAGTCAGACCACTGGACGCCGTGACGTCGATCGATTGCTCCTTGCTCGTCTCCAGGTCTTTGGCATGAACGCTCACGATTCCATCCGCGTTGATCTCGAACGTGACTTCAATCTCGACGTTCCCCTTCGCCGCGCGCCGCAAGCCCGTGAGGATGAATTCGCCCAGGAGCTCGTTTTCCTCTGCGCGCTCACTCTCGCCTTGCATGACCACGATTTTTACGGCCGTCTGGTGGTCGCGGCTCGTGGTGAAAATCTTCGTGCGGTGCGTCGGAACGGTCGTGTTCTGCGGAATGAGTTCCTCGAAGTAGCCCCCCTGCGTCATGATCCCGAGAGCGTGTGGGGTCACGTCGAGAAGCACCATGTCGTGCTTGTCGCCGACGAGCGCCGCAGCCTGAATGCCCGCGCCGAGCGCGACGACTTCGTCCGGGTGTACGCCTTTGCATGGCTCGCGCTCGAAAAAGTCGGCGACCGCCTGCTGTATCCTCGGCATGCGCGTCATGCCGCCGACCAAAATGACTTCCTCGATGTCTTCCTTCTCGAGACGCGCGTCCGACAGCGTCTGACGGCAGATGTCGATCGTGCGTTCGATGAGGTCCCTCCGGTCGAGTGACAGCTGGCGGGATTCACCGCTTGCACCACGCTGCCGCAATGCATGTCGGGGGGACCCATCGTCGGCCCACCCGGCACCGCGCACGAAGCGGGCGGGGC
>JALYHX010000396.1 GCA_030776305.1 Myxococcota bacterium | reverse complement strand
CGGCTGCGGCATACACTTCGATCTCTTCGGAAAGTGACTCGGGGGGCACGACGGTTCGTCTGCGGAATTCGAAACCAACGCCGTGTCTGTCCCTCAGCCTTCTTCGGAGGCACGCTCTTCAGGTCTGGTCGCAAATGGCCGCCAGCAGCGGGCGAAGTACGCCAAGGGCGCGTGCACGATGACTGAGTCGATTCTTCTCATCGCGCGTCAGCTCCGCCATCGTCTTGTCCAGTCCGGCAACCACAAAAAGCGGATCGTACCCGAAGCCACCGGCCCCCCGCGGCGTGAGCGTGAGCGTCCCCTCGCATGTCCCCTCCGCAATGGACGCCTCGCCGCGACCTGACCTCGGATCGACGACTGCGAGGACACAACGGAAACGTGCACGGTAAACCGTCGATTTGCCGGACTCGCCAAGTCGAGCGAGTGCCGCGAGCAGCGCGTCATTGTTCTGGGTGGCCGACGCATGCTCTCCAGCAAAGCGGGCGCTACGAATCCCCGGCCGCCCGTCGAGCGCGTCCACCTCCAGGCCGGAATCGTCTGCGAGCGTAAGCATCCCTGATGCATTGGCGGCCGCCTTAGCCTTCTTGATCGCGTTGTCGGCGAACGTTCTCCCATCCTCGATGACATTGACCGGTGTCGATACGATCTCGCCGATGGCGCACACATGCAGCGGAAGTCCCGCCAACAGCGCCTTGAACTCGTCGACCTTGCCCTGGTTGCCAGAGGCGACGACCAGCGTGCGCGTGGTCACGGCGAGCAGAGGTTCTTGAGGTCGATCCCTACCCGGGCCAGGACGTCCCCCTGGATCTGCGTCAGCTTGGCGATTCCTACGAGCGCGAGATCCACCATGGCATCGATCTCGCTCCGGTCCACGGGCTCACCCTCTGCAGTCCCCTGGACTTCGACGATCTTGCCGGTGGCCGTCGCGACCACGTTCAAATCGACGCGCGCACGTGAATCTTCCGTGTAGCAAAGGTCGAGCGCACGTCCAGTTCCGTCGAGAAGACCGACGCTCGTCGCTGCGATCGATTCGCGCAGCGCGCGCACCTTGATCTTCGAGAGCGCGATGGCAAGCGCTACGAAACCGCCCGTGACCGACGCCGTACGCGTGCCGCCGTCCGCCTCGAGCACGTCGCAATCGATCGTGATGGTGCGCGGGCCCAGCGCGGGTAGATTCACCGCCGCGCGGAGCGCTCGTCCGACGAGGCGCTGAATCTCCTGTGTGCGCCCGCTCGGCGCTCTGCCGCGCCCGTCACGATCTTGCCGCTTTGCGTTGGCACGTGGATGCATCTGGTACTCGGCGGTGACCCAGCCCTGGTTCTTTCCTTCGAGAAATTGGGGGACCTTGTCCTCCGTCGAAGCCGTGCAAAGGACGACGGTTCCGCCGGCTCGATAGAGAACCGAGCCCTCGGCTAGGCGATGGAAGCCAACGGTCATTTCGACAGGGCGAAGCACGTCGAGCGAACGGCCGTCGATGCGGGGCATGGATGCGTACTTAGCACGCAGATCAGCGCGCGTGAGCGGCAGCGCTCGGAAGGCGGGCGATCGTGGCCGGCGCGATTGGCAGCGCCACGCGGAAGCGCGTACCGCCGCCTTCGCGCGTCTCGCACGTCAAGCTGCCCCCGTGGGACCGCACGATGTGGCGCGTGACGGCGAGACCCAAACCCGTTCCCTCCCCTTTGGTCGAGAAGAAAGGATCGAACACACGCGCGCGGATTTCCTCCGGGATTCCCCCCCCACGGTCCTCCACGTCCACGATGACGCCCATGCCCTCGGCCGTCACGCGCACGTCGATCGGTCCACCGCCCGGCATCGCTTCACGCGCGTTGCGCAGCAGATTGAGCAGCGCCTGACGAAGCTGCGCCTCGTCGAAGAGGGCGGGGGGTAGGGGGTCGGCGATGTAGAGAGCGACCTTGCAGCCCTCGCGCTCGATGTCGGGGCGCGCAAAAGCCACGATCTCGCGGACCGCTGCCGCCACGTCATCTGCCTCCATGCGCGGCTGCGGAAGGCGCGCCACGCGGAGATACTCCTCGCTCAGGTGCTCGAGACGCTGAACCTCGCGCTGAATGGCGGCAAGAAGACTATCCACTTCACCCCGGCGTGTTCCGTCTTGGTTCACCAACGTCGCGAGTTCCTCCGCGAGGAGCTCGACGTTCAATCCCATCGCCGACAGCGGGTTTCGAATCTCGTGAGTGACGTGCGCCGCCATCTTGCCGATCGCCGCGAGCCGCTCGTTCGTCAAAGCGAGCGCCTGCGCGTGCGACAAGCCCAACACCATCTTTTCGAAGGCTGCTTCGAGTTGTCCGATTTCGTCGTCCGATGTTTGCACGTCGCGAGCGATGAGATCGCCGCGCGCGACCGACCGCGCGCGATCGGTGACGCGCGCCAGCGGTGCGAGAAGGCGTCGCACGTGAAGCGACACGATGACGCCCACTGCGAGGGTGAGCGCAGCGAGCACTCCGAGAGCCCAAATCGACCGCAATTCCCGGTTACGCGCCCCGGCAGAGAGCTCGTCGATCGATCCGGATACGCGCCCGGCCAGCTGGCGAAGGCGCTTGTCAGCCTCGTGCTCGATGGCTCCCAGCGACACGATCGTTCGATTGATCCCGTCACGATCGCCGCTGGCAATGGCCGCGAAGAGCCGCTCGAACAAAGTTCGGTCCGCATCGAGCGTGGATTCCACCGCGTCCAGCTCGCCAGCCAGCTGGGGGGCAAGCGTCCTCGTCGCGTCGCTTCCCACCGCGGAAAGGGCACGGGTGATCGCGGCGCGCGTTTCGAGGAACATCGTGCGCCGCGCGCCCGCCAGCGTCTCGAGTAGCGCCCGTGTCGACCCCGGCTCGCGTTCGTCGGGGATGCCGTCGACGAGGGTCGACAGCGTGGCTTGTGTCGCGCGGAGCTGCGCGAGGCGCATGGCCACCGGAACGTAGCCGCGGGCCAGTTCGACGCTGTCGTCCGCGGCACGCTCCTGCGCGACCACCCCCAAACCCAGCGTAAACGCGAACGCTACGAGCGTCAGCCCGAAGGACGCGAGCACTCTCCGCGCGATGGTGGAACGGTGCTTCGTTTGCGAGCTTCCCGACAATCTGGCCAAAGGCTAGTCCGCACGCCCCAGCGAAGCGAGGGAGGGACGACAAGCCTGACGGGCGCGCACCCCGTCCCTGCCGGGCGAACGCTGCATTTGCACGAAGGGCTCGCCGGAGGCGCGTCGCACGGCCACAATGGGCGCCCCGAACATGACTGCCCCTTCTGCCTCTTCTCCCGTCGTCGACAACGCCCTGCTTTCGCCGCCCGCATCCGACGGACTGCCGGCATTCGACCGCATCCGTCCGGAGCACGCGGCTCCCGCCATCGACGCCGTCCTTGCAGAGAATCGCGCGCGCCTGCGCACGCTCCTGGAAAGGGAGAGCGACAGAACGCGCAGCGCCGGCTGGGAAGGGCTGATCGAACCGCTCGAGGCGATGGCGGACCGTGTGGCGCGTGCCTGGGGGCCCGTATCCCATCTCTTTGGCGTGACGAGCACGCCGGAATGGCGCAAGGCGTACAATGAGTGCCTCCCAAAGATCACTGCATACCATCTCGAATTGTCGCAAAACGACGCTCTCTTTCGGGGATACGAGGCCCTTGCCGCGAGCAGCGCGTATGCCGCGTTCTCGCCCGCACGCCGAAAGGTGATCCACGACGCGCTGCGCGACTTCAAGC
>JALYHX010000395.1 GCA_030776305.1 Myxococcota bacterium | reverse complement strand
CGCCAGAGGAGACCGTGGCGGCGAACTTGCAACCGTCGCCGACCGCGACCGCCAGCGTCTCGCTTCGCGCGCGGCCCGACGCGCCGCGGTGGGTCCCACCCGGCAAGCAACCAAGCGGACGTGGCGCGCCGATGTCCACGGCTGCGGCACCCACTCTCGAGCCGACGAAGCCGGGCCGTGCACCTCCCAATCCGCTCGACATCGAACTTCAGTGAGGGGGACTCGTATGCGCGCTTTCCGGTCCCAGGTCTCGACCACGCTCCGGCGGAGCCGGAGACGTGCCGTCTTGGTCCTGGCCTTTGCTCCCGAGCTGCTCCTTGAGGGTTCGGCGACGGCGCAGACGAAGACGCAGGTGCCCACGGTCTCGACCGCGAGCGCGGCACCCATGTCCCCGGCCACGGGTCCGGTCGCGCCGGCGCCTTCCCTTGCCGACACGCTCGTTGGCGCGGCCAAAGACGACTACCTGGCTGCACGCTCGCTGTACGAAAGCGGCGACTTCGCGCGCGCGTTGGCTCGGTTCGAGGCGGCGTACGACACATCGCGGGATGCGCGTCTTCTGTGGAACGCCGCGGTCTGCCAGAAGGCCATGGAGCATTACGCGAAGGCCATGTCGCTCGTGCGCCGGTACCTCGATTCGGGCTCCCCTCTGGTCACGGAGGCAACGGCACGAAACGCGCAAGCGTTCATCGCCGCCGCGGAGTCGCGCACGGCGCGCCTCGATGTGGTCTCGAGCGAGTCCGACGCGATGGTGTACGTCGACGGCGAGTCGGTGGGCTCGACGCCGCTGCGTTCGGCGATCCCACGGGCTCGATGTTCCCGGCTTCGGGCCCAGGCTTTTCATATACACAGGTCCCGGCGACGGCAGTGTGCGAGCCCCCATTCTCGTCGGCCGCTTGTCTCCGGAGCATCGCTCCTTACAGCGGCTATGCCGGAATGGGGTTCAACTTCAAGCTCTCGGGGACTGATCTCGACGGCGGACCGACACCGCCGATTGCTTTGGACGTAAGCACGTATAGGGGCGTTCGTTTTTGGGCGAAGGCGTTAAGCAGTGGATCGCAGCGAGTGTCCATCCAGCTTGCCGACGTGTCCAACGACGGCATTTACCCGGGTGCGGCGTGCCGTATGAGCCAACTCCAATGTTACAACTACCATCAATACACCAAGACGCTGACTGAAACGTGGCAGCCCTACGAAGTTGATTTCGACCAGCTGACACGGCGACTCGCGACCGACCAAGGCTTTTTCACCACGAGTCAATTCGACCGCATGGCGGCGATAGGCATCCAGTTCGTGATGGCCGCGCAATCGCCAGACGGTGGGCTACCGACGCTGGACGGAGGATTGGATCTCACTTTCAACCTGTGTGTTTCGCAGATCTACTTCGTGCCCCTATGAGTGGCGGAGCCTCAGGGCCGCCCCCTGTGCGGCGCGGCGGACAACTGTCCTGGGCACAGCACACTTTCAGTCCGCGACGCCCTGATCGCACGCAGTAACAGGCACCGATCGACGCGGCACGGAAGGTGCGATGAGCGGTACCGCACCGTGACCGCGTCGATGGGACGGAACGCGCCACAACGAACACGCAAGGAGGGCAGAGAACATCATGTCGAACACACTCATCTCACGGTCGCTGCCGATTGCCACTGCATCTGCGCTGGCCTGGGCTGTGGCCTGTTCTTCAGCAGGCAACGCAGCTCACTACACGCTCGGCTAGCGGAGAAGAAGCAGGAGGAGTCGTTGGGCCGCCCCGCGCGGAAGGCGGGACGGTGTCGGACGCAGGGCACGGCTACACGCGCATCGATGATATGGAGGGCACGACCATCCCGTGGATAGGTCTCGCGGGGACGAAAGGTCGCGCAATCGCCAGACGGTGGGCTGCCGACGCAGGACGGAGACCCCGACTTGCAGAACGAGTATGCGCTGTGGTTGCTGGTGAGGACGCCGAGTGGCGCGTCGAGCCTCACGTTTGATCTGTGGATTGACGACCTGTACCTCGTCGACAAGTGAGTTGGCGAGATTGTTGGAGGATCGAAATGCTAAATTTGGGCATCGGTGAGGCAACCAGATGGGCGGGGGCGACGCTGGGTTTGGCGAGCGTCCTGACGGTCGCGGCGTGCGGCGCGAGCGGGAGTAGCAACCAGGCGACGCCTGATCAGCCAGGACAGACCCACGCGGACGGCGGCGCCGATACCAGCGCGCGATCGGGCGGAAACGGCGACGCGAGGAGCGGGCCTTCGGGTAAGTACGTCGCGATGGGCAGCTCGGCTGCGAGTGGTCCCGGTATTCCGGATCCCGTTCCGGGCCAAAGCTGTGGTCGCTCGACGAACAACTATGCACACCTCATTGCCGCCGATCTCGGGCTCGACCTAACGGAAGTCTCCTGCAATGGCGCCATCATTGACAACATCACGGCGGTTCCGCAGGGAGACAATCCGCTCCAGATTCGTGCCATCACGGCGGATACGCAGATCGTCACCGTTAGCATCGGCGGTAACGACGTTAGATATTGGGCGTCTCTGGTCACCTGCGGCCAGGACGGCGCGAATGGTACGTCTTGCCTCGGCGACGACGCAGGCTCGGCCGCGGATGCGGGCGCCGTGGATACGGCCGCCATCGATCAGCTGATTGGGGCCGAGCAACAAAAGCTGGTCGACATGCTGACATCCGTCAAGCAAGCGGCCCCGAGCGCACGCATTTTCCTGGTTGCCTATCTGAGGGTTCTGCCGGAACCGCCGATCCCCTGCCCGCCGCGGGCGCCGTTCGCATCCGCCGACGCAACGTTCCTCGGTGCGCTCGGCAACAAGCTTCAGGATGCCTTGGTGCGAGCGGCACAGGAGGCGGGCGTGCACTTCGTCGACATCTACAGCGCGAGTCAAGGGCACGACGTGTGCGCTTCGGAGGGCCAACGCTGGCTCGAAGGACAAACACCTCCGGCCGTCGTTCCGTACCATGCCAACGCGACGGGGATGCGTGCTGAGGCCGATCTCATCGAAGTCGAGATCCGGCGCACGTTCTGAACGAGAACCTCGCCACCGCGCACGCGGCACATCCAACGAACTCGCTACGAGGAGACACCATCATGTCGAAAAGACGCATCTCGCGGGCACTTCCGATCGCCACTGCATCGACTCTGGCCTGGGCTGTGGCCTGTTCGAGTGCGGGCAACGCGGCTCCGGGTACGACGGTCGGCGGGCCGGTGTCGGACGCAGGGCACGGCTTCACGCGGCTGGACGATATGGAGGGCACGACCATCCCGTGGACAGGTCCGGCGGAAACCACGCCCGAGTGGGGGACGAATACGGGCGACGCGTCGCAAAACGACCACCTTTTGCCGGTTCCCGGGTCCACATGGTCGTAGGAGGCTGCGGGCAAGCCCAGCCGCCCCCTCGATTGGCGCGTGATAGCTACAACCGCGCCTACCCAGATCGAACTTGCTCAATGAGATCTCTCTCCCAAAACCCTTACCCGCCTACGGTGCGGGCCGGCGCTACTTGACGTCGCGACCGCGTGGCTTTGAATCCCGCTGCTGTAGCGCTCCAAGGGCCGCACCCCGCGCCGCTTGCACGTGCTCGTCCGCGTCGCCGGCGGGGTCCATGTCGCGTGCCGCGCTCAGCAGGTCGATGCACACTTGCCACTGCTGATGATCACACGCGTCGAATGCGCGAAGGCGGAGGTTCTGGGGAGACAGATTCGGCGTTGGGGCGGTTTCCACGTCATTCACGACCGGTGGGTGGAGCTTGAGGAGACCCACGACGACGAGACCCCCGCCTCCCACGAGCGCCGCGGCGAGGAGCATGACCCATCGCCGCGCAATCGGCCTCCGCGGAGCAACCGGTACGACGGTGGCCCACGGCGCTTCACCGGCGGGCGCTTCTTCTTTGGACGCACGCATCGCCTGTTTCGCGAGGTCCTGACCGCGGCGGCGTACTGCCTTCGGATCGAACCCCTCGGCGGCCAGCTCCTGATCGAGGGCTTCGTCACTCAGCGCCAGGATGCGCTCGGCCTCGTCGGCGGCGTCGGCCTCCTCGATCGCGTCGAGCAGCTTCTCGGGCGTGAGTTTGCGCTTGGGCTCGTGGCTCATGGTGCTACCTCGTCCTCTCGGTCTTCCGCCTGGCCGTCACGCAGATACGCGTCCGCCGCATCATCGCTCTCGTCGATCTCTTCGTCGGGCAGCCCGCGTATTTGCTCCGCGATGTGCCGACGCGCTTCGTAGATCTTGCTGACCTCCACACCCAGCCGGCGCGCTTGCTCGGCCGCTGTGAGTCCCTCGCCGAAGAGGTCGAACACTTGCTGCTCGAACGGAGCGAGGCTTGCTCGTATTTTTCGCTTCCTCCCCTCGCCCCTGGCCAGCCGCTCTTGCGCGCTGAGTCTCGCGTCGGGCCGTGGCACGGTGCGGCGCATCCCGTCGTCGGCGGCACGCGCGTTTGCATGATCGTCGCGGACGCGCTTCTTCGCGGCTTCGTCCTTGAGGAGCATGCGCACGACGTAGACCGCGCGCTGGGACGGGGTCTGCCCGCGGTCCGGGTCCCATGGCATGCGCGTCGGGTCGAGGCACGCCGCGACGGCTTCCGCGGCGAGTTCCTCGGCACGCGTTCGGTTGCGGGTGAGGTAGAGCGCGTACTTCGTTGCGTCGCCGAGCGCTCGGCCCCAAAGTAGCTCGCGCTCTCGTTTGGTGAGATCCGACATGACCGCGCGCTCCCCAACAATCCATGGAAATGGAGGAGCCCGCGCGCCGACTGCTCGCGCGGGCTCTCCACCCTTGTCACGTACCTCGCGGCGTGGATATGGCCGCCGACGGGTTCGCGGCAGCCGCAGGC
>JALYHX010000394.1 GCA_030776305.1 Myxococcota bacterium | reverse complement strand
GGTCAGCTCGGTGTCGGACCAAAAGACCTCTTGAACCTGCCGCCACCTCCCGCGCCAGGAGGAGCTGCCACGTCGCAGGTCTTCGAGCAAGTGAGCTCCGCCGAGGAAAAGGGCAACGTCCTCCTGTGCCGCGCGGCGCTTGACGCTCTCGAAAACAACAACTTGCCCGGGTACCTGTCCGCTGTCACCGACGACGTCGAGGTGCATACGCTCGAGCGCGCACAGCCTCTGCGCGGCAAGGACGATATTCGTGCGTATTTCAGAGCGATGCACAAGGCAATCGGACGGCTCGACACGACCGTCGAAAATGATTGGGGCATCGGGCCATTCGTCATTGTCGAGTACGAGATCGCGGGCGAACAGATTGGGCCCATCGGTTGGGTCCCGATCCAGCGCGAGAAAGTCGTGCGCCTTCACATCACGGACGTCGTCGAAATACGAGACGCAAAAATCGCTCGCGTGTGGCGTTACGACAACCCCGCGGAAATTGCGGGCGCACTGTGAGAGACGCGCGTCGGCGAAGTTGACGTGGCGGCGCTCTCGAGGGCGGCAACCCGGCTGAGGACCGTGGGGTGGTCCTGGAAAGCGGCGCGCCGCACGACGCTTCGACGTCCGATGGCTCTCATCCAATCAACGATGGTCCATCGGCCGCGGAAGAAGTCGAAGCTTCCGACGCGAACACGACAGTGAGCAGCGATACCGCCGCCGTGGCGGACCCATCGATCGGCGATGCGAATTCGAGCCTGCCTGACGCGGATTCGAACCCGTCCGACGCAAGTTTCCGCGGCTGCACACGGGAGCTATGGGGCGACCCTCAATGCGCGTCCCCGCTGCACTTCTACCGCTGCATGGTGCCATACCAGACTCCGGGCTGCTGCTCCGTGCTCAGCAGCGGCAACCTCACGGACCTGCTCTGCTGTCCATAGTCACCTCCGAGCGGAGAGGGTCTCCGGCGGACTTTACGGTCCCTGTCGATCCTTTTGCGCAAACGAACGTCCGCCGAGGACGCTGCCGCCTTGAAGGCCAGGGCATAAAGCCGCTGGCCTCACTGAAGGTAATCGCGATCTTTGAGCTTCTTCGGCAGGTACTGTTCGGTGATGAACGAAATGCTCTTCGTGAGAAAGCCGTCCACTTCCATCTTGAAGCCGTTCTCGAGCAGCGCCTGAATCTCCGCCTGCCATTTCTTGTCCTTGAACCAGGGATAAGCCTTCATTTGCTCAGCCCGGGCGATGTCTTCTTTTTTCAGCTTGATTTGCACCGCCGACGTCAAGCCGAACTTCTTGTAGTCCAAAGCGCTCATACCCAGAAAGCGCACACTGGGCAGCGCCATCCGCATCGATTCGTACGCGAGGTTGATGCTGCCCTGCTTGAGGACCGAGTAGATGTAAAGACCCCACGGGTCGTTGTCGACGAGCACGTAGACCGGTATCTTGAGCTCGGTCGCCATCCTTTGCAGCAGACGGCGAGCGCCTCGCGTGGCCTGTCCCAGACTGGTCATGAGGATGCAATTGTGCTTTTTCCAAAAACCGTCCTCGTTGAGACGACTGAAGACGGCGTCCTTCTCGACGAACAAGATGAACTCGGCCTTGCACTCGACGAATTTCAGGACCTCTGGCTCGACGATGCTCGGAACGCTCCAACCCCCGCGACCCATGCGAGAGAGGTCGATGCGATCGCCGGCATCGTCGATGACGAGCCGCCCCACCGCGCTGCCCTTGCGATTCGCGAAGAGATGCAACTCTTCTCGCAACGCGTCGATGCCGACCTCCAGATCCTCGATGATTGGATCGCTCTCTTCCTGTTCCTCGAAGGTGTTCTCGCTCGATCCACCCAGCGTGTGTTTCGACATGTAATACATCTGGCGGATACTGATCGTCTTGCCCTCGTCGATCAGCGTTTTGCAGCCGCTCGCGACGAGGAGCGTCTGCATGAACTTACGCGCCATCGCGGCATTGAAGAACTCGCGCAGCTGGGCGCGATCGCCGAGCTCGATGATCTTTTTCTTCTCGTTGAAGGAGACATTGGTGAGCGTTCGCGTCCGGATCTCGAGGCCGGGGTTGTCGCCCTTGACCACTTGGCCGAGCAGCCCGCGCGCGAGCTTTTCGATCTTCGAGAGTGTGAGCGCGTCGCGATCGCTCTTCTTGCTTTTCGTCTTCGCTGCCATGATCCGCGCGCCGCCGACCTCTATGCGAGCGTCAGCTGCTCTCCCTTCTTGCCCCCATCCTTGCCTTTCGTCCCTTTCGAAGGCCGTGGCGCTTTCGCGGAGCGCGGTCCGACATGCGAGGCAGGTGGCGTACCGCCCGCCCCGTTGCCAGTCGGGCCGTCCTTCGGAGGTGCTTCCTCGGCAACGCGCACGAAGTTCGGGAGCGCATTGTAGAATGGTCTTTCCGTTTTCTCCTTCGGAAGCCCGAGGATCGCCGAGAGTGATCGCGCCACTTCCGGGATGTACTTCTCGAAGAGACTACGCCGCATTTCCTCGCGCTGCGCATGCGCCCGCGCCCGCAAGTGGGCGGCGAGCTTACGGCCGCATTCTTGAATGGCCAGCTTCATTTCGCGCAATAGCTCGTCGTAGTGCGCGACCGCCTCTTTGGCTTCGCTCGTGAACGGCACCCACACGCTGGCCAGGTGAACGACGATGGCCATGGGGGCGACGGGCAAGCCTCCCTTCGGCTGCGCGAGCTCGTACCCGCGCCAGTTCGTCTCGTACACGCTCTCGCTGATCGCGCACGATTTCGGCTGATATTGCAGTGGGACGCGGTTGGCGAATCGCATGATCTCCGCCTGCTCGTCGAGCGGAAGATCCCCGCCGTACGCGAGTCCGACTTCGACAACGAACGGATTGCCGCGATACACCGCTGGCGGGCGCGTCGTCGACACGTAGAAGTCCGCGCGCGAGAACCGGCGCTTCAGTCCTTCGATGAGCAACGCCTCCCCGATGGGCACGACCGCGGTTGCGGGCGGCGCCATGACCCTCACTTGGCCGAGGCACTTGTGCAATCGCTCGAGATCATCACCGTGAACGCTCGTGGCGGGCATGCGCGAGCTCACCCGCGCGAGGTCACACACCCGTTGTGCGACAGCAGGCGAGATGCGTGAGAAGTCGTCGATGAGCACCTGCTTCACGCTCTTGCCGGGCGAATCCTGCAACATCGCGTGC
>JALYHX010000393.1 GCA_030776305.1 Myxococcota bacterium | reverse complement strand
GAAGTGAGCGGACGGGATATGGCGACGGGGGCGACGGACAGCGGGGGCGGGTTCCGTGCTGGGGTCACGCAAGCCATCGATATTTCATGGCTTTGGTCTCAGAGCGTCGGGATCGTGGCGGGCGTGGACGCGGTGGAGACGACCGCTCCTACCGAAATTCGCGCCCACGAGCAGACTGTGGCTCATATCCCAGCATTGAGTTTGGCCGCGGGAGCGGGGTTGCGACTCACGCTCCCTTGAAAATCTTACTCCGGCCCGAAGAAAGCGCCATGACGTGCCTGGCGTAAGTGGGCAATGGTTACCAACCTCTGGCAAAGGCAAGATTTCCCGTGAACCCCTCGTACCGCATCCCGAAAGGGGAACGCTGGCTTCGGCTGGCTCCCTCCGAAGGGGCGCTGCCGCCCTCGCGCGAGGCTCCTCTGGACGACGATGCTCTCATCGAAGCGGTAGTACGAAGGGACGTCCGGCGGGCCGATGAGCTTCATGACCGGCTCATCTCCGTCATCGAGTCGACGTTGTATCGTCTGATGGGCAAGCGCGAGTCCGATCACGACGACCTGGTGCAGGCGACGTTCGAGCAAGTCGTCGTCACCCTGATGCGCGGACGTTTCTCGAGGGGATGCAGTCTCACGACATGGGCCTCCGCGGTCGCCGCCCACGTCGCGTTCAACGCGCTTCGCGCCCGCCGCCGTGCCCGTCGGGTCTTCGATCCCACCGAATTGGGGCGCGTCCCGGATCACGCGGTGCTCGATGACGCGGAGCGGGACATACGGGCTCGCGCCCAGATCCGGGAGGTCCAGGGCCACCTGAGTGCCATGGCACCCGACCGGGCAATGATGGTCATCATGCATGATGTCCTCGGCCACGAGCTGGTCGAATCCGCGGCAATCGTCGGGATCTCGGTCGCCGCAGCGCAGTCGCGACTCGTCCGCGGACGACGCGACCTTCTTCGGCGACTCGCCGCGGGAGATGGATCCAAGGAGGGAGCCGGTCGTGATCAATAGATTGTCGAAGCGGCCCGAGATCCTTGGGCAATGGTCGCGTGTTCCGATTCCGACGGAGCCATCACCGGCGCCGGAGATGCGTCGGGCGCGTATCATCGATGCTGTCGTTCGGAAGATGCAGCAGACCACGACAGCGCCGCCCATGCGGCGTCGTGTTGCTGGATGGATGGCGGTCGCCGCGGGCGTTGCAGCCGTCGTGATTTTGGGACTGACGGGCTGGCGGGCGCGGACGCAGAGCGAACCCGTCGCCGCGCATCTTTACACGCTGTTCGGCGCATCGCATGCGGTCGTGCGCGGCCGTGAACTGGTGTCTTCCTCCCAAGCTTCGGGAGTTTTACCCCTTGGCTACAACGCCCAGGTGGCAACGGAAAGCGGAAGCTCTTCCCGGCTTCAGCTCTTGAGCGGCGTCAACGTCAGCGTCGGGCCAGAGACCCGCCTGACACTCCCAGGCGCCCAAGGTCAGTCCACGAGTCGGGAAGAAATCGTGCTCGAACTCGGGTTCATTCGCGTGCAGGTTCCCAAACTGCCCCCGGGCCATGTCTTCGCGATTCGCACGCCTGGCACCTTGGTGACCGTGCACGGTACGTCCTTTTCCGTGGAGGTGACGAAGTCCGCGCCTTCCGCAACCGCAAAGACGAGGGTCATCGTGACCGATGGCGTCGTGACGGTGCAACAGTCCGGGCGGGAGACACTTCTGAGTGCCGGAATGGAGTGGGCCTCCCCCAGCGAGGATTCGTGGGTCGCGACGACGACCGCTTCATCGATCGTGTCGCAAGGCAAGGCAACGGCTACATCGCCGCGGCCTGCGGCGAAACCGGAACATGAGTCCATGGGTGCAGCATCCGTCCCGGCGGATCCTCCCGCAATGCGCGAAATGGCGACGAAAAAAACGGAGCTAGCGAACCAGAATCGTGTGTTCAGCGAAGCGATGAACCTGCGCGATCAGGGGGATCGGTCCGCGGAGGTTCGCCTTCTGAGCGATTTCATCCGGCGCTACCCTGCTTCCCCGCTGGTAGAAGACGCCTACATCGAGCGGTTTCGTGCGCTGGCGCAAATCGGAGACCATGCCGCTGCCGCACGGGCAGCGCGCGCGTACCTTGCGCTCTACCAACAAGGGTTCGCGCGCGACGAAGCGCGCGAAATCGCACTGTCATCGCCAGCGTCGTTTTAGGTCGGGTCACCCTGCGCGAGAACGTCGCTTTCGTTTCGATATGCAGCACCGCTGCAAGAGAAAATGCCATGAATCGCGTTGCCAAACTTTTGAGAATTTCGACTTTCTTCATGCTCGCCTGCGGCTCGCGTACGAGCCTCGACATTGGAGTGTCCCCCTCGCTTCCCGGAGCGGGAACCGGATCCGCTGGCGGGGCAGGAGCCTCGACGGGTCCCACGTCCACCGCCGGCAGCAGCTCCAGCACGGGGGGAGGCGTCGGCTCGAGCTCCGGCAGCGGCTCCAGCACGGGGGGAAGCGTCAGCTCCAGCGGATCTGGTGGTCCAATTTCCAGCAGCTCGGGCGTCCCCGCAGCGGGCAGCTCGAGCGGATCCATTGAGCCCTCCAGCAGCAGTTCGAGCGGAGGCGTCTCCCCGGGAGGCTTGGGCACCGCCCCCCCTGGCATGATCGCATGCGGCCCTGCGACATGCGATCCGGATACACAGGATTGCTGTTTCGGATCGGCAGGCATCTTTTGCGCCCCGACCGGCAAATGCACGAATGCTGCAATCTCGCTCACGTGCTCGAGCGCTGCGAGCTGTGATACGGGCGAGGTTTGCTGTCTCGGCAACATGACGTCGACCTGCGCTGCATCATGTGGTGGAGGCCGAGGTGGTGGTGGTGCCGGAGCCACTCAAGTCTGTGCTTCGAGCCAAGAATGCGCGCGCGGTGGGACTTGCGCGCCCGGACCGCTCGGGCTGAGCGTCTGCACGGGTGGGGCAGCGCGAGGCGGTCAGGCCCCGGGTGGTGGCTGATCCACGGCGTGGCAAGCCCTTTGTGCAGACGTTCCGGAATCAGGAAAGTCCGTTCATCCGTAAGATCTGCGCGCCCGTCCTGGGAAAGCCCGTGCTTTTGATCTCTCGTCAGGAGCGCTAACGCTTCAATTGCAGGTTTTTGGAGTACCCGCACAGGCGAGGCCCGATTGGCATTTCGGGCTGCTCGAGCAGCACTTTTGGCCGCTGGCGCCGCACGTGCTGCTGCCACCGCTACTGCTGCCGCTCGCGCCGCATGCGCTCGAGCTGTAACAGCCCACCAGCGACGAGCAGCACCAGACGTAACCACTCATTGCACCCGTACATCCTTGACAATCGGCGACTGTCGCACACGCCGTCGGACAGCCGTGAATGGGGGTGCCGCTGCTGCTCCCACTTCCGCTGCTGCTGCCGCTACCGGAACTGCTGCCGCTCCCGCTCCCGCTGCTGCCACTAACGGAACTGCTGCCGCTGTCCAAAGCGGTTCCACTGTCGATCGGGTTGACGGCTCCGCCGCCGTTGCCCGAGCCGATCCCGCTGCTGCTGCTCGTGTTGCCACTGCTCCCGCTACTACTGCCGTATCCGCCGCCGCTGCTGGACGGCATTTCGGGGCCGGGCTCGCTCACCGCGTCTTGCGATCCCGCCTCGGGAAGGCCCGACGGGGACCCCCACTCCGAAAGCGCCTGACCGCTGCACGCGACCAACGCGCCAGCCGGCAACAGCCAAACTCGTGAAGTCTTCGCAGCCCACATCATGACGACTCTTTTCTCGCGTTCCAACGGAAAGCAGTCAAATCCGCGCTTGATCCGTGAGTAACCGCTTGCCGGTACGTGCAGGCATACCAAGGGCGATTGCGAGATGCCGGTCCGTCGACAATGGAATTCGGATGTCGGACTGCCCACCTGCCGGAAGGTCGAGCTCGGGGTCGTGTGCCTGCTGAGACACCGACGGGTTACTAACCGAGAAGAACGATATGTGGTCGCGCAATTCACTCCGGAGGAATCCATGAAGATTCTCGCAAGAATGTCGAGCCCGTTAGCCGTGTTCGGGGGAATCGCGGTGCTCGCATCGTGCGGGTCGGATCCCCCGCCGAACGCCTGGGGTGGCGACGGAGGAACCCCCACGACGGGCAGTAGCGGTGCGTCCAGCAGCAGTAGCAGTTCTGGCAGCACTGCAGGGGGA
>JALYHX010000392.1 GCA_030776305.1 Myxococcota bacterium | reverse complement strand
CGGTCCGCCGACGCAGTTCGCGTGGGCGGGAACGAACGCCGTTGCCGACAATACACAGATGAACGAGGCATACTGGCAAAACTTCGACCGGGTCATTGCTTATTTATTCGATAAGGGAATCACCGCGCACATCTTCTGCAAATACGTGAGGACCTACGGCGCTAACATGCTGGTATCGTGGCCGGCCAAGAATTCACCCCAAGAGGACATGTACCTCCGGTTCCTGGCTGCGCGCTATCAGGCCTATTCCAACGTCACTTGGGACTTGATCAAGGAGTCGTACCACGAGCCGGACCAGGTCTACATCGCCAGCCGGCTGAACTTTTTGAAGGCGAACGACGCTTATCAGCGGCTGCGGACGCTTCATGACACCGATGGCGGTCAGAGCCAGTTCGCTCCGAATTACTACGACAACCCGGCGCACAGCGGGACAGTCGATTTTTACACGGATCAAGAGGGACCCCCGTCGAGCGTTCCAGCGTCGCAGCCGAACCAGTATCCCTTCACCGTGACCTCTTGGAAAAAGCGGCCGATGCCGTACATGAACGCCGAGTGCACGCTCTACCAGATCGGCAACGACGGTACGTTCGCTTACAAAGGGAACACCAAAGAAGACGTTTTCCGCGCCAATGTGGAAGTCTTGATGGGCGGGGGGTATTTTGCCTATTACTATTCGCTGCAAGCCTGGGACATCGTGCGATGGAACGAAACACCGAATGGCATTGCTTGGTACAAGAACCTGAGCACGTTCATCAAGGGCACCGGCTGGTACAAGCTGGCGGCGGACGACACCCTCATCGGCGGCGGTGCCATCGGGACCCATTGCCTGGCCGACCCCGGGAAGGAGTACATCGTTTCGAATGGCGGCGGCGGCACGGTCACGCTGAATATCGCCGGGGCGACTGCACCCCTGGCGATGGCCAAGTGGGTCGATCTTTATACAGGGACGGCAACTGCCTTGCCGCCCCAAGCCAACGGATCGCGTGCGTTCACGAATCCATTTCCGAATCCAGCCATGCTTTATCTGGCGCAGTGAGGCGGAGTTCGCCGAGGCATCCTCTCGGCGATGCAATGGGTCAGAGCGGCCGATCCGGCCAACCGTACTCTTGTGCGTATTCGCGCAGGCCTGCATGCTCGAGGGAGACCGGCCGCAGGAAGACCCCCGCGCGTTCGCGCGTCCACCATGCGCCCGACGTTTTACGGCTGCGCGTGAACGCGTAGCGCCAGATGTCGGCGCGGATCCACCTCGGGGGCGCCGAGGCGAATGGATCGCGCAGCAAGAGCGACCTCGGCGACGCGTCACCCTCGAGCAGCTGCCAGACCATGTGCACCAGCCAAGGTTCCTGTTCAATCGCCTCGCCGCGTGCCGCGTCGTTGCCCACGAACCACATCTGCCAATCGAGCCGATAGTGGTAGGGCGTGACGAGGCAAGGTCGACGGCGCGGGTCACCAGGCATGCACGGCAGCTCGTATTCCTCCCAGCGCGCGTTCGGATCTGAAGCCTCGTCGCGAGTCCCCTCCAGGATCACTTCGAAACGCTCGCGGTCGACGGATCCGAAAGCGCCATACGTGTTGACGATGTCGAGCGGGTCGAACGAGCCATTCATCGTTTGTTGACATGACATGAGGTTGAGCACGGGGGCGACGCTCAGGACCGCGACCAAGATGGCGAGACCGCGCGTGACCAGCGCCTGCGTGCGAGACGGCTGGAGCGTTGCGAGGCGTTCGAGGCGTCGGGCGCGCCACTTCGTCGGCACGAAGATCGAAAGCGCAGTGTCGTCGAAGCATGCGAGGGCGGGGACAATCGTGAGCCAGTTGAGAAAAGAGAGATTGCCGCTCAAGATGAGAAATATCTGCAACGCGACGAGAAGCGCTCCGGCCGCGTGTCGATAGCGACGGAAACCGAACGCGAACCAAGGGACGACCAGCTCGACGAAATGATTGAAAAGGACGCCGATCGCATGAACGGGCCGCGGCGCGTTGTGGAGCCACCATGCGAGCGGGTTGGGGTTCGGCTGGGTCTCGAAGTGGTAGTCGAGGCACGTCAGATCACGCCAGCACGGATCGCCCCGGAGCTTGATGAGCGCGGCGCCGACCATGACGCGAAAGATCACCCAGCGCAGCAGCCAAACGACAATTCGTGGCGTCGAGGTCTTCGGGAACGGCGAGACGCTCCGCACCGGACACAGGAAGACCGTAAGAAATCCGGTCTCCAAGAGCTGAAATTCCCATCCGTACCCGTAGAAGATCTGCCCGACGTGAACGAACGACAGATAAAGTGCCCAGAGCGCAAGTTGCACGATCGCATTGGTCACGCCGGCGAGGGCCGCGAACGAAAGTACGAGACCCAGCCAACAGGCCACGTGCATCAGCGTGTCGGTGGAGCCGAACCAAAAGAGGGTGGGGACGCGCCAGTACGCTGACGCACCCAGGTGCGCTCGATCCCAGGCCAAAAACTGCTGCACTGGCAACAGGCCGCGAGCGCCGATCAGCGGGTCGAGCTGTGTCTCGAGCGAAAGGAACGCTGCGAAGTAAACGAGGCCAAGGAGGCGCAGCACCACGAACCGCGTGAGCTCGTAGGTCGAATGCTCTTCGAGAAGACGCTGCCACCAGGCCGTTCGAAAGGCCTGGGCATCCCCATCGCCATCACCCATCGCCGAAATGATACCCTTTTGCCCGTGATTCACGCGTTGAGTCGGCCATATGCTTGCCGATGGGGCGTCCCCGTCGTGGATCGAGTCGATACCGCCATCTTCGTGCGCACGTATTTCGTTCACTGCATGCAGTGCTCCTACTGCCACGACTCCTGTTGCCAATATGGCGTCGATGTCGACGCCGTGAACGTGGCCCGTCT
>JALYHX010000391.1 GCA_030776305.1 Myxococcota bacterium | reverse complement strand
TGATCGGCCGCCCCTGCTTGCACCGCTTATCCGCCCACGAAAGGTGGCGACGCCATGACAAACCGCAGACGCGAAAAGCGTGGGGGAGTGATCCCCTGGGGGCCACCCGGCAGTCCTCTGCCAAATCTCGTCATCCCGCGCAGTAGTTCGAGGCTGCGAGCCCAGATACGCGTTTTGCGTAGAGTTCTTGCGTTCTCGCCGGGCTTTGGTTCACCTGCGTGCTCGTCATTTCGCGTGTCGTGCCAACGTCCCGACGAGGTGCCCAGAGTTTGCGGGAATAGGCGTCGGACGCTGGCGCTTGACGGCACGCATGCTGCCGTACGTCCACGTAGCCGATCTGAACATCCTCGGCATTCGTCTGCATCCCTTCGGCCTTCTGGCCGTCACGGCTGTCATGGTCGGAACGGCGCTGGCGCGGTGGCGCGCGCGCAAACGCCGGCTCGATCTCCAGAAGCTCGAGTCCTTCATTGGGTGGATGCTCTTCATGGGGTTCGTGTCGGCACATGTCCTCGACGCGATTCTCTATCACCCGCGCGATGTTCTCGAGCGCCCGTGGTCACTCCTCTATTTTTGGGAGGGGATTGGGTCGTTCAGTGGGTTCGTCGGTGCTCTGGCCGGCATCGTTCTCTGGAAGCGATTCGAGTGGCTTCCGGCTCATTCTTTCGGGCCGTGGAAAGTAGGGTGGTTCCACTTTGGCCCGTTCACGATCTCGAGGCTCGTGCGCCGTCGAGAGACGCTTCCCATCCTGCCTTTTGCCGATCTGATCCTTTCGGTGTTTCCCATCGCGTGGATCTTCGGCCGAACGGGTTGCTCGATCGCGCATGATCATCCGGGTGCCCGCGCCGAGGAGGGAGCGGCGCTCGCGATTGCATTCCCATCACCGAACCCATCGGTCGTTGATGGCGCAGGAGCCCACACGACCTTCGGACCCATCACGTTCATTGAGGGCCACTACCCGCGTTATGACCTGGGCACGCTGGAGCTGTTCGTCACGCTCGGGATCGCCCTCACGTGCGTCCTGCTCTGGCGGCGCCGGATGCTCACGGGAGCATATGCCGTCATCGTCAGTCTTGTGTATGCGCCAGCGCGCTTCGCGATGGATTTCCTCCGGATCCAGGGCACATCCGGCGCTGACCCGCGGTACGGCAGGCTCACGCCTGCGCAATGGATGTGCATCATGCTGTTTCTGTTCGGATTCATTCTTTTTCGGTATGTCGCTCTTCTGAAGAGACGTGGAGTCGATCCAACGCACGCCGTTCTCGCCGAGATCACTCCGACACCGGGCTGATGGGATCCGTCGCCTCGGCACGTCGAACGAGAAGAGCGAGCCGCAGGTGCTTCACGAGGGTGAGCGTTACAGAAAGACGTGTTAGTTTAGAAGGGGCGCATGATGCGGTATCGAGCCGGGGGGCCATTCCTCGCGTTCCTTTGTTTCGCGTTCGCTTGCTCGAAGCCGAGCATCGACCCGGGTGGCGGATCGACCCAGTCCGCCGACGCCCAAAGCGGGTCATCCGCCGGAAAGGGGCCTGGCCACTGCAAGGATTACAAAGCTTGCAGCCTCTTGACCACGGCGGAGATCAGTGAGGCGCTGGGTGCCACCTACTCAGACGCGAAGGAAGACCATACGAACCTCGCTCCGAAGGCCGGGCCAGTGGTGACATGCGAGTACTCGGCGGCGAAGGCGTTCTCCGAAGTGAGCCTGCACGTTGGCTGCCTGTACGCTGGCTATGACGGTCCAACCACCTTCAAAGAGACCGAAGATGCGCTCAGGAAGGTGACGACCCAGTTCGAGACGATACCCGGGCTCGGCACGTATGCCCTCCTTGCAACGATTGGTGCCGATTCCAAGCACCCCGAGCTTGCCCGGTACATGCTCACGGTCCTCTTCGGCAGCGGCGGAAACTTCACTCTGGACTTTCAGCCGGACCGAAGTCGCAAGAGCTTTGATCCGGTCGCGGTAGCCAAGCGACTGGGCAGCGCCGTCCTTTCGCGGCTATGAAAAGCGAGGGAGCCTCTCACACGGCGGCGTAGCACACTCCATCGGAAGCGTGCTATCCAGTGGCTCAAGCCACCCGGCGCTGCGATGGCGGCTGATGAATGAACCAGCCGTTGAGCGCCTCCGCCGAGGAGACGACCATCCGATGCGGAGGAGCGCCTCCGCTGCGGTCGTTGAAGGTGGGCCATGAGTCTCGCAGCCGTTCTTTCTCTCGGATTCTTTCTCGCATGCGCCATACCGTCGACGCCGACCACGTCGTGGCAGTCACGGCGATTGTGAGCCGCGAACGCTCGCTCGGGAGCGCAGCACCCATCGGCATCCTTTGGGGCTGGGGCACGCCCGACGATCCTGGTCGTCGGAGGCGCCATCGTGCTCTTCCACGTCGCCATCCCTGCGCCTCTTGGCCTTGGAATGCCGGTGGTGGCTGCTGCAAGGAGGTTCGAGCGCCTGCATCGGAGTCTCGGCGTCAATGACAGGTCTTGCGAGCATCGCTTTCGGAGCAGTGGTTGTGTACGAGATCGGAATCGTCGGTGGCTTCTTCACGATGCACGCCATAGGGACGGCAAGATGAACCATCTTCGCACGCGCCTCATCGCATGGGCCTTTGCCCTGGTCCTCGCTCAATTTGGTCGGCAATTCCACCCCGAAAGCGTGATTCCAGTCTCGCCGATAAGGGGCGCTATGTGAACTTCAACGCCGCCTGCTCTTGATCGGCCGCCCCTGCTTGCACCGCTTATCCGCCCATCTCAACACGACTCGAACGGATAGCGACGCTGGCGCGGCAACTTCGCGATCAGCCGCTCACGACGTTGGCTCATCACATCGACCTGGACTGGCTGCGCGAGGAACACCGACGCGCGCGCAAGGACGGTGCTACGGGCGTGGACGGACAGAGCGGATAGGTGATCCTTGTCTCCTTGGTATGTGAAGACGGGTCCCGTTCCCGTCCACCCTCACGCCCCCCTCGAACCGTTGCGCCGTCGCTGCAACCGCGGACTCAGGTGACCACTTCCAAGGCACACCCTCCCCGCCCCGCGCCCTTCCAGCGCCGGTTCCCGGCGGGCCCGGACCGCTCCGGGCCACTTACGCCAGCCCAAGCCCGAGCTGGCCGTCCGGTTCGACGTCGTCCACGTCGTCGGGCGGGTCCCGCGCACGCGCGAGCGGAGGGACTTCGGTGGTCATCCCCAAGTGCGCGAGGATCCGCCGCACGGGTTCGCGCTCTGTGATCACGGCGAGCACACGAAGCGGACCGCCGCACTTGGCACACGCCATGACGTCCACGTCGAAGCTGCGGCGCAGGAGCGAAGCCCAATCCACCCTCGACGTCGCCGCATAGAGCGCGCCGCCGAGCAGCCGGTCCCAGTGGCGAACGGAGAGGATGTTCGGCGCGAGCGAGATCACGTCATCGGGGCGGGGCCGCGAGCTCGATCATCGCGGCGCCACCGCTTTTCTGCTGCGCAGGTCCGGGCTCCCTCGGACGCCCGAAGGACGGCGGGGATGTTCCGCCCTTCTCGCTCGTCGGCTTCGGGTGGGGTCTGACGGCGTCCTCGGCGTCCTCGCTCGTCATGCCGGCGGCCGCGGCCACGACGTCGCACGCAGGCCGACGCTCGCGCGGGCTTCGGCACGATGTCCTTGCGCCAGGCGCTGCGCGGTCCGAGCACCCCCGCGTAGCGCACGAGGGGGTAACGTGGGGGCGCCAAAATCGACGCGAGCCTGGCCATGAACTCGAGCCCCGTCATCAAGCGGTACTTCCCTCGGCCGCAGGTCACGTACTTCGGCCGGTATGCCACCCGTCCTCCGGGCAGTCGGCGGAGCCGCTCGAGGGACAGCGGGTGACGAGCCCGTATCGGGCCAAACGCTCACGCCCCGTGGCGGATAAGCGGTGCAAGCAGGGGCGGCCGATCAGAGCAGGCGGGGTTGAAGCTTACATAGCGCGACTTATCGGCGAGACTGGAATCACGCTTTCGGGGTGGAATCGCCGACCAAATTGGCTCATCTCTCCGGCTCGTCGGAGAGGTCGCTCAAATCGAGCAGGGGCCGAACATCGCCACGTCCGAGCGCACGCTTGATCTCGCCGGTGCCCGATTCGGCCTCGACGTCGAGATGCATGTCGGAGAAGGCCAAGCGCACGGAGGCCAATCGCTCGTTCGGATCGACGCGGTACGGGTGCAGGCGCGCGAGCATCTCGTTCACGGCGAGGCTTGCGGCGAGCCCATTCACGCTGATCACGGCCGGGCGGTCCTCCTCGACGCCGTCGATGTACTTTTGCCGACGCAGCTCCGCGTACGCGGTGGGATCGTTACGAGCCCACGCTTCGGCGTCCGCCTTCTTCTGATTCACGACGCGGCGTGCGAGCAGGCTCGATGCGCCGGGTTGAAGGTAATGACTCGCGGCGACCACCTTGTCGATGCCGCCCTTGCCGTCCGCCTCGAGACCGACGCCGCAGTCGAAGTAGGGCAGGACGTAGAACGACGCGAGTCGGTTGAGAGTTCGGCGCCCATCGTGGCTGTCCATGCAGCCGATCACGAGATCGCAGGAAGCGAGGGCAAGCACGGCGTCCCGTGACGCGAGCGGCTTGGCGACCGGGACGACCTCGGTGCCGAGGCCGATCCTTGCAACCGACTCTGCGAGCGCATCGACCTTCGGCCTGCGGAGCGCGGCGTCGACGGCGGTCGATCCCACAATACGGTTCAGGTTTCGATACTCGACTCGATCCGGATCGACGATCACGAGTCGACGCACTCCGAGCCGCGCCAACATCTCGATGACAAAGCTGCCCGTGCCGGAGCACCCGACAACTCCAACCGTCAACGATCGGAGTAGATGCGTCGTTGCGGAGCCAAAGAGCTGCTCATGCCGCTCGGCATGCGACGGTGCGACGCCCGCTGAGGCATCGAGCTGGATTGACACGTCGTGGCCGACCACCATGATTCGCTCGAGCGCGACAAAGCGATTCTTGACGTCGATCGCTCTTCCGAAAAAGCTCCCGTCAGGGAGCATCACGACGCTCGCATGGGGGCCGTCATCGTCGACCCAGCCATAGACCGAGGGGAATAGGTCGGTGTCCGAGACATCGTCGGTGGAGGAGAAGCGCGGGTACCCCGTCGGGTGGCTGTGGAACTTGACCACTCCGAGTTTCTCCTTCTCAGCGGCGAGGAGCACCGGCTCGAGCGCCTGCGTCTTCCACGTAACGAGGCCCTCCGCGCGCGCCGGGCAATCGGCATAGGCGATCGGGAAGAGTTCGCGCACGGCGAGAACGTCGGTGCTGCTACCGCGATGGCGACCGCAAAGCGCGAAGGCCACGGCTTCTTTGCCGTCGCCGGGGAAGAGATGCCGCCGCAGCAAGCCCGCGTGGACCCCCGCGATGCGGAGCTGGGTGGCGCGATTCATCGACGGAACTCCTTCTCGAGCCACCCGTCGACGAGCGCGAGGTGCGACGAGACATCGTCCTCACCCGATCTCCACGAGTTCTCATTGGTGCGATGACGCGACCATTGCTGGAATGGCTTCGTGTCGATGGTAAGGGGGGACAGGTTGTTCACGCCGCGCCCGTCGGACCGCGCGAGCGGCGGCGAGAAGTACGCCATGTCGAGTTGCGCCTCTGGATAGCCGGGCGAAATGCGGATCGCGACGATGGCCTTGTCTACGTTGTATCCGCCGTGAAGCCGGCGATCGTGGAGGAGCAACCACAGGGCATCGCCCTCCACGATCGTCTCCCAGACCAGGCCCGTGCCGTCCAGATAGCTCACGTCGAAGGACGGGAGATCGAACTGCCTGCGCGCCATCAGCCGTCCGTTTGATCGAGCTTGAGCGTCATGAACCGCTCCACCCCCGGCGCGCGGAAGTCGACGTCTTCGTCGAGCCCGATGG
>JALYHX010000390.1 GCA_030776305.1 Myxococcota bacterium | reverse complement strand
GAATGGCGTTGCACGCAGTCGCCGTCACGGCGAGAACTACGAAACGAACGAACGTCGAAACGCGCGCCGGCAACAATCTCCACATTCGTCATTTCTCTCCGAGATTCCTCTTACCAGCTAATTTCGGCATGGCACGCGGTTACGAACGAACGCGCCCGCTCGTCTTCGTCGTGACGGCGACGAGGAACGCGTCTTCACACGCTGATTCGCCGGGGGGGGGGCGGCACGCGGCCGACCATGGACGCTCAATAAGGAATATCGGTCTTGTACCCCGTGGGTACTGCCGGAGCATCGAGTTTGATCGGCGGTGGCACCGTAGGGCGCGCCACCGCGGTCAATTTGACGTTGACGCGGGAGTCGCCAGCTTTCAGGGTTCGCACCTCGATACGATATCCTTGCCGCGCAAGTGTCAGCTTGTGCTCGCGGGCCGAATCTGCGTCCTCGCCCTGATAAAGGATGTCGCACGGCGTGCCGCTGCACACCTCCACACCGTTCTCCTTGACCGTCGCACCGTCGGGCTCTGTGGTCACCCGCACCTTCGCCGATGCGGGGACGTCCGCATGCACGTCGGAGGAGCTCGAAGCTCCCCCGAACGTCGGCGGCGATGCCGGACTCGATGGGGTAACCTCCGCGGCGGTCGACACCGAACGAGCCGGCTTGACGGCGATGATGTAACCGAGGAAGGCCGCCGCGGCGAAAGCGCCGAGGATGGCCAGCACGAGAACGCCCTTCGAGCTGCTTCGCTCGACGGGTTGAAGAGAAAGGGACGCCGCCGGCGTGCCCGAGTCCCCGAGAAAGGGAGCTCCCGAAACGAGTCCCCGCTCGGTCGGCTCCAGCCCGCTGATAGGTGCCGGCGCAACACCTCCCGCGCGCTTGAGAGACGCGAGGACGTCATCCATCGAGCGCATGCGATGCTCTGGGTCCTTGGCCATGCAACCGGCGACGGTTTCCTCCATTGCTCGAGACACGGAGACCTGTGGGGTCATCTGGCGCAGGGGTGGTGCTTCTTCGTTGAGATGCGCCATCAAGATGTTCACGCTCGTGGGGCGATCGAACGGCACTTTGCCCGTGAGCATCTCGTAGAGGATGACGCCCAGCGCGTAGATGTCGGTGCGCGCGTCCACCCGATCGCCGCGAATCTGTTCCGGCGACATGTACTTCGGACTTCCCATGAACATGCCCGTTTGCGTCAGGTCCTCACCCTTGTCGGCGACATTCTTCACGAGGCCGAAGTCGAGAACCTTCACGAAGTCAGCCTGGTCACCGTGCTCGACCAGAAAAATGTTTGCCGGCTTCAGGTCGCGATGAATCACGCCCACCGCGTGGGCCTCCCGCAGCGCGCGGCAGATCTGTCGCGCGACGTGGACCGCGCGGTCCTCGGGCAAATAGCCCGCATCGCGGATCGCGCGATGAAGGGTGTGCCCCTCAAGGTACTCCATCGCCATGTAATAAATGTCGTCCTCGGTCCGCCCGTAGTCGAAGATGGTCACGGTGTTCGGATGCGTCAGTTTGGACGCAACGCTCGCTTCGAGGAAAAAGCGCTTGTGAAACTCGGGGTCGTGCTCGCCCACATAGCCCGGATTGAGCACCTTGATCGCGCACGTGCGTCCAAGCGGCGCCTGTTCCGCGCGATAGACCTTACCCATGCCTCCCCTGGCGATGAGGGCCGCGACCTTGAAACGACCGCCGATGACGCGGCCGATGAGGGGGTCGGGGGCCGCAGTGCCCTTGTAAAGTGCCGCCGACACGCGATCGGTCATGAGAAGACGCTCCCCGGAATGCGCCCTGCCGGCCCCGCAGTATCGCCCTTTTCTGCCAGTGCTGCCAGTGTGCATCCAGCGCGGCCAAAGTGTCAATCGAAGCAGCCCGCCGGTCCTTACTGCTGCATTGCTGCTCCCGGCCAGGCATTTCAGCGCGTCCGGGGCGCTTGATCGAGTGCGCTTTGCCTCGTGATGGAGCGCCATAGTACGGTTGCGCGCACATGAATTCCTCGACCCATCCTCCTTCTCCAGCGTCGCCCCTCCTGGGCCATCGTCCGGCGGCGCTCTTGCTGTCGCTCTCGGCGCTTGCCGCGCTCATGCTCTTCATGAGCCATGCGCGCGCGGCGGGTCCCGGCAACTTCTCGATCAAGACGCCGGAGGTCGACGAGAAAAATGGCGAATGGCACGTCAAAGTGCGGATCGATCTCGCGCATCCCCCGAGCATGATGCACACGCCGATGCGCTTCACATTCTCGAAGGAGGCCGTGGACGAACGCGCGATCATGGCGAAGGGTGCCGAGCCGGTCCATCACCGCGTCGTGCTCGAGACCGCGGCCAAACAGATCGTCGGGCTCGACGTCGATTTCGCGAACGCGAGCGGCAAGGTGTTCAAGTCGACGTACTTCGAGTTCGACCTCAAGAGGTCGGATGGATACTTCGAGGCGGGTGAATACGTCGTCGGCCTCTCAGGCGCCGACGGAGACGTCGGGAACAACCAGCGGATCACGCTCAAAGGGGACAATCCCCCCGTTTACCGCGGCGCGATGGACTTCAGCCAGAAAGCCACCAAACAGAAGGGACCGAAGATCCAGGCGGTCAACAGCGGCATCGACGGCGGTTCGGACGAAGTCGCCAAGAACGACACGCCCGAGGCCGCCGCGGTCAAGACCGGCGACGTTGCGCCGGTGGGGACTGCACCGCAGATGGTGCCCCAGAGCTCGTTCAACAGGACCGCCGAGGAAGAAACGGTGCGCGAGCACCCCGGGTGCGGCTGCTTTGCCGCTGGCATCGAACCGGGCTCGATGGTCGGCACCGCGATGGCCGTGCTTGGGCTCGGGGCCGTCGTTCGGCGCCGCAAGCGGACGGCTCGTTCCGAGCTTCGCGACGTGAACGACAGCCGGCGGTGATGACCCCGGCACAGGCAATTCAGCAAGCCAAACAAGGAAAGCTTTTGCCCGTGTACGTCGTTGCGGGCGACGAGCGACTCCTCCGCGACCAGGTCGTCACCGAGCTGCGGAGCGCGTCGCTAGAGGGTGGCATCGCGGCGTTCAACGAGGACAAGTTCACCGCTGGCGAGGTGGATGTCGACAAGGTGATCGCCGCCGCGCGCACCGTGCCGATGATGGCGAGGCGGCGGTTCGTGCTCCTGCGTGGAGCGGAGCGATGGGAGGCAAGCGAGTCGGAGAGCTCTCCGTTCGACCGGCTCGCCGAGTACGTGGCGGCACCGATCGATTCGACGTGTCTCGTGGTGGTCGGGTCCAAGCTCGATGGCCGACGAAAGTTCGTGGCCGTCGCGCGCAAGCAAGGATTCCTCGTGAGCTGCGATCCCCTCGATGATCGCGCCGTTCGCGGATGGATCGTCGAGCGCTGCGCCGCGAAGGGACATGCGATCGATCCCGAGATTGCCGACCTTCTTGCTGCGGTCGCCGGTCCGCACCTGTCCCCCTTGGACGATGCCGTGGAGCGCCTCTCGCTCTATGTCGGCCCGGGCGCGAGTATCGACGCAGACGCCGTGAGCGAATGCGTCGCGCGCATTCGTACCGCGGACACGTGGGCGCTTGTCGACGCCGTAGGTGCGCGCGACCTCGGGCGCGCGTTGAGAACGCTCGCTGACGCGTACGACCCGCGCGAGCGAGGCCTTCCACTCCTTGGGGCCCTCGCATGGTCGGTCCGGCAGCTCGCGCGCTTTCAGGCGGCCATCGAGTCGGGAGCCTCGTTCGACGACGCCGCGCGGCGCGCCGGGGCCTTCAATCCGTATCGCGCGCGCGAGCTGGCCTCGAAAGCCCGAAGCATTCGGGTGAAGGAGGTCGAACGGTGGCTCCTCGTCTTGGCCGAGGCCGACATCGCGCTCAAAAGCTCGCGGCGGCCTCCCGACGCTGTCCTCGAGGAGATGCTTGTTCGATTGGTGCAGCCTCGCGTCCGTCCCTCCGCAGCCGCGGCCCGCTAGGGGTTTGCTGCTACCATCGCGCTTTCCCGATGCGCATCGCTCTCACGCACAACCTCCGTGTCGCCGAGTCCGAAGACGAGGCCGAGTTCGACTCCCCGGAGACGATCGCGGCCATCATGCGGGCTCTGTCGAGCGCCGGACATCGCGTCGAGCCCTTCGACGTGACCGGACCGGCATCGTTGCTCGTGACGCGGCTGGAGGCGTTCGCGCCGGATATCGTCTTCAACCTTGCTGAAGGACATCGAGGCAAGACGAGGCGCGCGTTCTATCCCGCACTGTTCGAGGAGCTCGGCCTCCCGTCGACCGGAAGCGACGCGTACACGCTTTGTGTGACGCTCGACAAGGCCCTGACCAAGAAGCAACTGGCTGGTTGGGCCGTTCCGAGCCCGCGCGGACGCTTCGTGACCCGAGCTTCGCTCGGCACTGGAGGCCTCGACGAGCTGCCGTTTCCCGTCATCGTGAAGCCGAACTTCGAAGGGTCGAGCAAGGGAATCGGCGACAACAGTGTCGTCGAAGATCCGATCACGCTCGAGCGTGTCATAGACGAGCTTCTGTCCCACTATCCCGACGGTGCGCTCGTCGAACAATACGTGCCGGGCAAAGACGTCCGTGTCGTGTGCGTCGAGGGATTGCCCGCGCTGCCCGCAGTCGAGATGATCGTCGATCCCAACTACACCCGGCACGTCGGTGTCATCGATTATCGCCTTGCCCACGTCGATTCTCGCTTCCTCGAACGTCGCGCCCCAGCGCATGTATCCCTCGAGGTAAGCG
>JALYHX010000389.1 GCA_030776305.1 Myxococcota bacterium | reverse complement strand
CGTTTGGGCCCCAGCCACGTATCGCACTCGTTGGCTGCGCGCGACGACCGACATCGACGCACGCATCAAACTAAATGGACGGGTGACCGACTTGACGAATGCCACGAGCGTCAGCGTTACCTATCGCGAAAACGGTGCATTCCTGTGGATTCACCTGCGTGAAGGCGGTGTTCGGAAACTTGATTGGCGCAACCAAAATGCATTGGACGAGCTTCTGCGCACCGGCCGTCTGGACCCGCAGGTAGAGCGCTTCGAGTTTCGCAAAGCACTTCAGGGCCCCTCCATTGCACTGGCGTTGGCCTTCGGGGCAGCGACGATCTTCATCTGCATCGTCTGGCTGCCGAGCGCGGCGCCGATTCTCCTTCGGCTGCCATGGATTCTGCTTCTTACCATGACTGGCGTCGTCGCATCCCTCGTACCGGTTCGCCTGTTGTACGCGACCGTGATTGTCGACGGACCGCGGCTCTGCCTCCGGTCGGGTCTGAAGCGACGCACCCTTTCGTCCGAACAGGTACAGTCGATTGCTGCAACCGACCAAGGGGTGGCCATTCAGGTGCGCGGAGAGCCGCTCATCGAGATCGTGACCACTTCACAGAATACTGCGAAGCGGTTGGTCAGGGCATGGGCCACCTGTTGCACGTCCGCGAGTCGCTAAAGCCTCACCACGCACGCCCGCAATTGGAATGCTGCGTACGGATGGCGCTGCTCAAGCGTCTTGCGAGGTGGCAGGCATGCAACGCTCTTTCTTACTGCGGTTCGCGCGCGTGCTCGTGCGGGTGGGCGATCACGGGCTCAAGGTGCGTATCTGCGCGCTGGGTTGCGCTTCCAAGCAACAACTAGATCTCCGCTCCAGCCACGGCGTAGGGTGCCGCGTGATGATGGTTGGCATGAGCAGCCTTGTCCTCGCGAGCGCGCTCGCCCTCTCGTGCTCGACACCCCCGAGCCAGAGGGGATCACCGATGACTACTCCAGCGCCGACGGGCTCGGTGATGGTGCGGTCGCTCGACAACGGCGGGACGGTCACGGCCTCGTCCCCGGTCTTGTCATCGTCCGCCGCACTTGCCGATTCGACTGCAACCTGCGGCGGCGGGCGGAGGATGACCGTCCACTTCTACGATGTCGGGCAGGCGCTCGCGGCCCTCGTTGCCCTTCCCGATGGTCGTCACGTGCTCGTGGACACCGGCGACAGCCCCCGCCGCCCGGGCTGCGGCACCGCATGCGCGACGGCCGATCGGCACCTGCTCGCCCAGCTGCGCACAGATCTCCACGGCGCCCCGCTCGATCTGCTTTGGATCACGCACCAGCATTCGGACCACATCGGGGGTGCGCCCGAGGTGCTCGAGACGTTCAAGGTCGACGTCTACGTGGACAACGGCCGTGACGAGCGCAAGAGTGAGGTACGGCGGGCCCATCAGGCCGCTGAGCAACGCAGCACCGCCGTTCGCGTCGTCGATCCAGAGCATCCCGACGCTGCATTCGCCAGCGCCGGGGACGTTAAGCTGACCCCCATCCTTCCGCCCGCCTGGCCTTCGTCGTGCTCGCACGATGCCAACGAGTGCTCCATTGCGCTGCGGATCGACTTCTGCTCTTCCTCGCTTCTTTTCACAGGCGATGCCGAGCACGATGAAGAGGCCCAGTTCGACCCCCGCGGTCCCGTGACGCTGCTTCAGGTCGCCCACCACGGGAGCGAGACCTCGACGACTCCGGGCTTGCTCGTGAAGACCAAACCGAAGTACGCCGTCATCTCGGCGGGCAAGCCGGGCGAAGGGATGAACCGCGAGTACTGCCATCCGCGTGCGCTCATCGTTCAGCGCCTCTCGAGGGTCCTGGGCGGGCCGAATTCGAAGACCCTGGAAGGATTCGATGGAGAGCGATGCGACCGCGCAACGCGCATCCGACTGGATGGCCGTTCCGGCAAGCGACAGGCTCTGGGCTACCGAGAGAGACGGCGACGTGGTCCTCACAACCACCGGAGACGGGACGTTCGCCCGGGAGTAGCGACGTGGCCGACGCGTATCGGTCGCAGTATGAGCCGTGGGCCCTGTCGTGATCGGCATTTCGTATGCGGCGGTTTGAATCGGACGCGCGAATATGCCGTCTATGGAATGCTAGCGGGCCACCACCCTGGGAC
>JALYHX010000388.1 GCA_030776305.1 Myxococcota bacterium | reverse complement strand
CTGCTACCGCTTCCGCCCCCGCTGCTGCTGCCGCTGCTGCTGCCGCTGCCGCCCTCTTTGACGCCACCGCTATCCGGGGCCAAGGGCATGAGCGGAGCATTCGAGCTGCTGCACGCCAACCACGCCCCCGCCGACATCAGCCCGAGTACAGCACTGAGTCCCACTCCACGCGCGGACTTCACCATTTCATTCACCTCCGCATCGCCTGTTACTGCAGAGACAGTTGCGGCGCAACCGCTTATACGCGGCAACCCTCAGTGAAAGAATGCGTCGGCCAGCCTTCGCTGAAGCTCGTCGAAGGCGCGGTCGATCATCATATCGTACATTCGGCGATGGTAGTCTTCGGGGGCCATCCCCCCGCCACCCTTGATTTTCCAGAGCTCCGGGCCTCGCCACGATTTGAGCGGCAGCAGCAACGGGGGGCCGTCGAGCGCGAAAAAGCGGGGGTCGAAGTCGAAGCGAATGCCCGCAAAGATGGTGCGAGGCTTCTCGCTCGCCGTTGTCGAGCTCGACCACTCCGCCGCGTAGTCAATCACAAGCGCGGGTGCGCCTGAGGGCGTCGGCGCGTCGGGAGCGAGCGGCTCTCCCGCGCGCAGTGCAAGCACGTCGGCCGGAAAGTCTGCCGCGAAACCTTCCACGATCACCTGCGCCACGCGCTGCTCCCGAGCGCGCATCGCGTCAATGGTCAAGTAGTGCGACGGGAGCGCCGCGGGACCTGGATAGTAGGCGTGCTTGGCAATCCGCTTATCCGCATCCTCCAAAGACTTCGCCGGCTTGTATCGGAATCGCAGGTCGCATGCGGGGCCGACTTTCTCCGCCGACGCGAGGAGTCGTTCCATGAAGGCGGTTGTCGCCGCGTCCCCGTGCGCCTTCTTCTTCCATGTGCCAAGCGCCTGCACGTAAATGACATGACGCGCCGCGTTCAATTCCGGATCAAGGTGACTATTCGGATATTTCCGAACGAACTCGTCGAGTGCCGTCACGGTTCCTGATGCCCTAGCCTTGTCGAGCTGGACGAGCAGGGCGCGGCGCATCGCCGCATCGACCTCCGGGCCAATCTGCGAGGAGGGATGCGTACGCACGAATTCCTGCAGAACATCGATGGACAACCCCTGCCGCTGCGCCTCGTAAAGCTCGGCCCTCGCCAAAAGGACGTCCCGCACCTCTTGGGAATGGCCACCCCCTCGGTCCAAGTACTGCTTATACATGGGGATACTCGCCGCTCCGACCACTGTCCTGTACATTCGTTCGTCGCTCGACGCATTGCGGACGGACCCAAGCCCCAACCCGAGAGCGACACCGATCATGACGGCGAGGACCCAGTCGAAGCGCCTCCACATCGGTGAGAACGGCTTCATCCCCTCTGTCGAGGAGATGGGGCTGGAGATCCGCGTCTGATACAGCGGATCGAGCTCGGCGAGCATGTCGGCGTCTTCTTCCGCGACCGCGCGCGCCATCTCCGGACGAAGCTCTGTGAGCGCTGCTTCCGCACGCTCGACCTCAGCGGCCCCGGTTGCCGGAACGACGACCCTGGAGCCATCGCGCATTCGGAGCGCCAGCGCGGGCTCAGGCAGTTGCTCGAACGCCTCCGACTCGGCGACTGGCCACACGCGCAACACCGGTCCGCTTGCATCGACGACGGACGCAGGGAAAAGGTAGATCCCTGCTTGGTACGGCAGTGCTTCGAGTGCGCGGAGCATCACAGTCGCGTGCACGAAGCAATAGGCTGCCGCCGAGAACAAGACGACATCCACGCCAAGCATGCCCCCACGATGCAAGGCGAGTCGGCTGGCGATATTGCCCCAGCCTGCGACGAGCACCAACGTGGCAACGACAAGGAGTACGCCGCTCGCGGCGAGCAGCGCCCACGCCGTCGTCCGCGGCGCCCTCCGAAAGAGCAGCGGCACCGGGGGTGCGGTGCGCCGCGTCGCGGCGACGAACCGGTCCTGCACCGATCGCAAGCAGCGGTAGAAATCGATGGTCTTGGGCTGCCCCACGTTTGTCGCCCATCCTAGCGGAGAACCTGCACCCTGCGCGCAAGTTGTGGCCAACCGCGCCATTGAACAGCGCGCGAGCACACCATCGCGAGTGTGG
>JALYHX010000387.1 GCA_030776305.1 Myxococcota bacterium | reverse complement strand
CGCTTGCGACACGGATTCCGCCGCTCGCTCCAAAGAGGAACCGGGCCCGCGTTGCTTCTATCGACGGCGGCACGTTCGGGGCGGGCTTTGGCAGTCGATCGCGTTCGATCTTCGAAGGCCCGACCGCTGGAAGCGACGCGGATGAGGAGTCTGGCTGCGGCGACGGCTCGGGGAGGGTAATCGCGAGTGCCTGGACGATGGCGAGCAGTCCGCCCGGAGCCGAAACGGGCCGTTCGGCGCGACGGCCATCACGGGTCGTGAATCGAACCGAGGTTTGTGGAGCGGCGGCAAGAACTTCGATTGCGCCGCAGTCCAAATCGCCAGCTGCCCATTCACCGAGGCGCGTTTTGAGCTCACTGACCGCCTGCTGCCAAAGAGGGTCCGCGTCCTCGGGCTGGAGAATGACTTCGCACCCCGAAGGGGTCGCGCCGGCCCGCGCTAGCGAACCGAACGCCGAGACCAGCGCTACGCTGGCGATGGGGACGACAAACTTCATTGCCAGTATGCAGTGTATTCCCTCGCGCGACGCGTCACCTTCAGACGTCGTTGCGAAGTGACCACAATAATGCAACGCGTTGCGTCGTGTGAGAACGCGGAGCTTGCGATGTGGACGGTGTCACGAAATGAGCAATGCCGCGTGAAGTTGCATTGATGACGTGGGGAATACCGGTTGGCGCGGTTCACGCGCATCGGAGTTTCTCCCCCCATGCGAATTTTATGTGGCTACTTCGCGCCGCTCGGCGTGTGTGTCGTTACCGTGGCTTGCACGAACGCTGGCGTTCGCGAGTCGACCGTGACCGGCACGGCGGCATTGACGACCTTCTTGGCGGCCCCCTCGACGATTGTGGCCCGCGATGAAGCCGGCAGGGTCTGGCGCACGAAAGTGGATGCGCAAGGCCAGTTTGCGTTGGCCCTTGCGAAGGGGCACACCTACCGGCTCGCTTTCGAACGCGCTGCGACGAGCGTCTCCGTCGTGTTCCCACGCTCGTCCGGCAAGGTCGACGCGACATTCGTCCTCAAGACCAACGGGGCTTGGCTCCCCCTCGGGCGGGTTCGGTACTACGCGGGCGCTCCTGCAACCGGCTTTCACGTTCTCGCAAGCCGTACGCCGACGGTCGTGGCGGGCGCCGACTGCGTCGACTGCGTGGACGACGACCCGCGCGTGACATGCGGAGAAGGCGAGTCCGAAGGAACCGTCGCATCGGCCGCTGACAACGCCGAGCAAGCAGACCCGAAGGGCGAGATGGCCGTCGGGGATCAGAACGTCCCCGAGGAAGTCGACGGCTGCGATGGGCAAGAAGGCGACAACGCGGATCTTCAGCAGACTGGCGAGCACTGAAATGCGCTCGCGCGTCATGGGCACGACGTTGTTCGTTCTTTTGGCAGTGCTGATCGCAGCGGCCTGCGGCGGGCGTACCGAAATGCTTATTGGGGGCTTGCAGGTGTCCGGGAACATCCCCAACGAGGCCGGTCCGCCCGTCTTCGGCTCTGACGGGGGCCTCATCGGCCAATGCAATCCGAAGACATGCGCTGACGTCGGTGCCACGTGCGGAACGATTCCTGACGGCTGCAACGGGACCTTGACGTGCGGCACGTGTCCGGGTTCGCAAACGTGTGGCGGTGGAGGAACGGCGAACAAATGCGGTGGTGGCACTTGCACGTCCGCGACGACGTGCGCCGCAAAGGGAGCCACGTGCGGGACGATTTCCGACGGCTGTAGCGGTGTTCTCAACTGCGGCGCCTGTCTCACGCCGAATACGTGCGGTGGATTGGGGACGCCCAACCAATGCGGGTGTGCCAAGACGACGTGCGCAGCCCAGGGCCCGGGCACGTGCGGCATGATCTCGGACCGCTGCGGAAGCACGATCGACTGCGCCACGTGTCCGAACGGACAAATGTGCGGAGGGGGCGCCGCGGGACCCAACAAGTGTACCGCCGCCGGTGGTGGCGGACCGCCCGTCTGCGTGCCGAAGACGTGCGCCGACCTGGGGGCGAAGTGCGGTCTCGTGTCCGACGGCTGCAACCAGCAGCTCAACTGCGGCACATGCCAGGCCCCACAAACATGTGGCGGAGGCAGTACCGCCAACCAGTGCGGCTGCAAGCCGACGACTTGCGCGCTTCAGGGGGCGAGTTGCGGCACCGTCCCAGACGGGTGCGGGGGTACGCTCGATTGCGGAATGTGTGCGGCACCCCTCATTTGTGGGGGCGCGCTCACGGGGCCGAACAAATGCGGGCCGGCGCCGTGCACATCCAAGACGTGCGCGACACTCGGCTTCTCCTGCGGCATGGTCTCGGACGGGTGCATGGCAGTACTCAGTTGCGGCAACTGCGCGCCGCCGACGACTTGCGGTGGCGCGGGCGTAGCCAATCAGTGCGGGTGCAAGCCAACGACCTGCGCCGCACAGGCAGCGGTGTGCGGAACGATTCCGGATGGCTGCGGCGGCACACTCACCTGCGGCTCATGTCCTGGGGGGCAAACGTGCACTGCGAACAAGTGTACGAACCTGCCCTGTGTGCCCGATACCTGCACGTCGATCGGGACCGCTTGCGGCATGGTCCCCGACAAATGTGGGGGAATGCTCACGTGCGGCGCCTGCACACTGCCGGATGTCTGCGGTGGCGGTGGGCCCGGCCGCTGCGGCTGCATTCAGACGACATGCGGCAAAGTCGGCGCGACGTGCGGTGAGATTCAGGACGGCTGCGGTGCAAAGGTGACCTGCGGCATGTGTCCAGCTGGACAGACCTGCGGGGCAGGGGGTCTCAACGGATGCGCCGTCGGCACATGCGTGCCGAAGACGTGCATGGATCTCAACACCGAGTGCGGCACCGTATCCGACGGTTGCAGCCTGGTGCTGAACTGCGGGACGTGCGGAGCGGGGAGCGTCTGCCAGGGGGGTCAATGTCAGTAACGGCACATCGCTTGGAGAATCCAGTCATGAGGCATGCGCGAATTCTCGCTCTGATCACCTGGTGCTTATTTGTGACGGCGTGCGGCTCGACGCAACCGGCCACGGCATTGGGCAATGACGGCGGCGGAGGGGCGGACTCCGGCGGCGCCGCCACCGGGGACGGAGCCGCTGGAAGAACTGCACAGGACGGATCAGGCGGCGGGGGCGGTGGCAATGGCGATTCGGCTTTGGCCGTCGATACCGGTGGGGGAGGGCAGGGCAACGGGGGCCAGGACTGCACTTCGTGCGCGGCTCCGACGGCGGTGTGCTGCGGATCAGCCAATGGTGCCACGTGCGTAGCCACCCCCACCGCGTGTCCGGTGGGGACGATGACCATTGCGTGCATCGGTCGAGCGGGTTGCACAGCCGCGGCCGCGGTATGCTGTGAAACCGGCGGAGCCACTGCATGCGCCAGTAGCTGCCCGAACGGCCATCAGGCTTGCCAAGGCGACGCGGATTGTACCCCGGCCACACCACGCTGCGACATGAACGCTGGCCCGGGAATGGATCTTGGTTATGGTGTCTGTGTTGTCGGCGCGCCCCAGAACGAAGCGGGTGTGGTCGAGGCCGGCGGCACCTTGCCGGATACGGGAACGACGCAGGTCGAAGGCGGGACGACCGTCGAAGGCGGGACAACCGTCGCTGATGCGGCGGGCGGTGGGTGAGTAGCAACGAGGTGATCATGAGTTCGGCGTCCATTCGCGTATGGGGGCGAGGCATCGTGGTTGCGCTCGCCGTCGCGGTCGTTGTCGCGTCCTGCGGTGGATCGTCAGGGCCACCCATCAATTGGAGTGGTGCGGGAACGGATGGCGGAAGCGGGACCGGAAC
>JALYHX010000386.1 GCA_030776305.1 Myxococcota bacterium | reverse complement strand
GTGCAAGGCAGAGCGGTGGGCGCTGTGCGTGCACGACCTCGACGAAGCGCGGCGGCTGGAACCAGCCGGCGAGGACCGGCCCGAGGTGAAGGCGGCGCGGCAGGCGGCGGCGGGAAAGCCGCGGGGGATGGGTGACGGGGAGCGGAAATAGGGCATTGATTCACTGGAATCGATGCACGTCGGGGTCTTCAGATCGATGACGAAGAATACGAAGTAGCGAACGAGCGCGGCGACCGTCAGGCCCTGCACGCTGGGAGCGACGTGTCTTCGAGCCATCCGTAGTTCGCCGCGATCAGCCTGGTACCAACGCAGAATCCTTTCGCACTCTCGGCCCAATCGGCCTAGGAAATAGCCAAACTCGAGAATCACGTTCTGCCGCGCGCGCGACGACTGGTTCTCATTCGCGTGAGCGGCTCTCGCTCCAGCGCGAGACGGTATCTCGTCCCTCGCCATTCGGCTTCCCGGGGCTCTACTTGCTCCTGCGCCAACCCACCAGGGACCCCAAAAACCGTCCCCTACGTCTCATAGTCTGGTGGATGCTGCGTGACGAAGTCGCTGGCGCTGAGGTCTGAGCATGCGACGTTCAACCCGTGAGGCTCTACGACTTCCTGCCCTCAGGCAACGGTTACAAGGTCCGGCTCACGCTTCGTTGGCTGGGTACGCCGTTCGAATACCGTGAGATCGACATCCTGAAGGGCGAGTCGCGAACGCCGTCTTTCTTGGCCAAGAACCCTTTCGGGCAGATTCCCGTGCTGGAGTTGGACGATGGCACCTGCCTTCGCGAAAGCGGCGCCATCCTGGTGTACCTCGCGGAGGGGACGCCGCTTTTACCCGACGACAAGGTGCTGCGAACGCGCGTCCTTGAGTGGATGTCATTCGAGCAGACGCACGTGGACGGCGTCATCTCGCGGGCCCGCTTTCGCCGCATGTACCCGCACGTCATTTCAACGCGCGACCACGAGTTCGATGCTTGGCATGCCGAGGGTCGGGAGGCCTTGGGGGCTCTCGATGCTCACCTTGCTGACCGGAAGTTCTTGGTCGACGAACGCTTCACCCTCGCCGACATCACGCTCTTCGCCTACACGCATTGCGCCGACCAAGGTGGATTCGATCTCTCGTCGTACGAAGCGCTCCGTGTCTGGTTCGGTCGGGTTCGCCAGCAGCCCGGCCACCTGCCGATCGAACAAGTGCCCCGGTAAGCGGGCTGTGGCGATAGGCTCACCCGCGTGCCTCGTCGCAACGCTGACGCGCCATTCGTCGTTCGAAAGGCACTGAGGCTCCCGTTCGACTTCGTGCTCGAGGAGCTGGCGGTGCTGAACCCTTGGACACGCCCGATGTTCGGCTGCCACGCGGTCTACGTCGAGGACAAGATCGTGTTCGTCCTGCGCGACAAGGGCAAGCCGATCTGCGACGACGGAGTTTGGATCGCAACGACCGTGGAGCACCACCAGACGCTTCGCGCCGAGATGCCCAGCATGCGATCGGTCAGCGTGCTCGCTGGAGGAGGCGTCACGGGCTGGCAAGTTCTTCCGTCGGATGCCGACGATTTCGAGGAGAGTGTGCTGTGTGCCTGCGCGATGGTCTGCAAGCGTGACGTGCGCCTTGGAAAGGTGCCCAAGCCCCGACGACCGAGGAAATCGAAGCGTCGCGCGGAGTCGCAAAAGTCCCAGCGCCACAACTCGTAGCGCGACCTGTGCAGCTCGGCATCGCGGGCATGATGCAGCGCGCCAAGCGCTTCGCGCCTGGGTTCTGGGCGATGGGCGACATTCCCATCGAGCGCCGCGGTTGCGTAGCCCTCCGCGTCGAAGTTCGTGGGGTCCGGGGTTATCGGACGGCCGCGAGCGAAGTTGCTGCCTTTTCGGCTTCGCTCCTCAGCTCCTGATAACCTCGCTCGGTCATGCTCCCGGAGCGAAAGCAAGTTCTCATCGTCGACGACGAGCCCAACCTGCGGAAGATCCTGTCCGCACAACTGACACGCGACGGCTACGACGTGCTGCCAGCGGAGAATGGTGAGCAGGGGCTGCATCTCCTGCGAGAGCACCACATCGATCTCGTCATCACCGACCTGAAGATGCCGAAGGTCGACGGAATGACGCTCCTCAAGAAAGCCCTCGAGGAAGATCCCGAGCTTCCCGTCGTGATCATCACGGCTCACGGCACGATCGATACTGCCGTCGAAGCCCTCAAGAGCGGTGCGTTCGACTTCGTGACCAAACCGTTCGACAAGGACGAGGTCCGCCAAATCGTCGCGAAGGCGCTCAAGACACGCGAGCTGCGCGGCGCCGACGCGACACCGGCCCCGGCGGCTCGCGGAGCGCGCTTCGGCATCATCGGGACGTCACAAGGAATCAGCGAGCTTTACGCGATTCTCGAGCGAGTTGCCGACACACCTACGACGGTGCTCATCACAGGAGAAAGCGGAACGGGCAAGGAGCTCGTTGCCCGCGCGCTCCACGAACACTCGGGGCGCAAGGACAAGCCTTTCATCAAGGTCAATTGCGCAGCCATCCCGAAGGAGCTCATCGAGAGCGAGCTCTTTGGATACGAGCGAGGAGCGTTCACGGGCGCGGTGACGAGCAAGCCCGGGCGATTCGAGCTCGCCAACGGCGGAACCTTGTTCCTCGATGAGATCGGCGAGATCCCGATCGAAATGCAGGTGAAGCTCTTGCGCGCCCTTCAAGAGAGCGAATTCGAGCGGGTCGGCGGTATCAAGACGATCCGCGTCGACGTGCGCCTCGTGGCAGCGACCAACCGCGAACTGAAGAAACTCATCGCCGCAGGCAACTTTCGCGAAGACCTCTTTTATCGACTCAACGTCGTCCCGATCCGCCTGCCGGCGCTTCGTGAACGCACGCCCGACATTCCTCTCTTGGTCGACCACTTCCTGATCAAGTTCAACGAGCGCTTGCGAAAGAAGGTCGACGGGACCGAACCGGACGCCATGGAGGTGCTGGTGCAGTACCCCTGGCCCGGCAACATCCGCGAGCTCGAGAACGTCATCGAGCGTGCCGTGCTCTTTTGCGATACGCAAAAGCTTCGAGCGGGCGACCTGCCGCCGGAGATTCGGGGGATCCCTGCCATGGCGAACGTTCCGCTTCCGGAGGCCGATCTGCAGGTGGCCCTTGCCGGCGAGGGGGGGCTCAAGGAGCACGTCAAGGTGGCGATGAGTCGCCTCGAAAAGGAGCTCGTGAGTCGGGCGCTCCAACAGACCACCGGCAACGTGACGCATGCCGCCCGGCTGCTCAAGATCTCGCGCAAGGGACTGCAGCTCAAGATGAAGGAGCTCGGCCTTCGCGAGGCGACCGACAAGGCCGAGTGAGATGGGTGCGACGGGGGCGCGCATCGGGGCGATCGCGATCTGCGGAGTCGCGTGCGCCAAATCCCCGGGCGCCCTCGGGGACGCGGGGGACAAGGGGGTAGTGAGCGCGCCGAGCGCGACTGCGCCAGGCGGAGCCCGCAGCGGGATGCTCTGGATCCCGGCGGGTGTCCTCCGCGCGGGCAGCGCGGTCGACGAAGTACCTCGCGTAGCGGAGGCGGAGCTGCCTGGGGTGGATACGCCGATGGGCGGGTTCTACATCGACGCCTTGCCATGGCCGAACGAGGTGGGCGCGATTCCCACGACGAACGTGACGCGCGACGAGGCGGTGCGCCTCTGCGCGACAAAAGGAAAGCGGTTGTGCACCGAGCTCGAGTGGGAGCGGGCGTGCAAAGGGCCGGACAGCACACGTTACGAGTACGGATCGACTTACGACGAGCACGCGTGCGGAACCGGCACCGCCGCGGAGAGCGTGGGGCGCCGGCCGAGCGGAGACCGGGCGCGGTGTCACAGCCCGTTCGGCGTGCGCGAAATGCACGGAGGGGCATGGGAATGGACGGACTCGCCCTGGGGGCGGGGCGCAACGCGCAATCTCGGTGTCATGCGTGGTGGAAACGATCTCGCAGGCGAGATCGCGTCGCGCTGCGCGTACGCGCGGCCTCTCGCGCCGACGGACCGATCGCCGTCTACGGGATTTCGCTGTTGCGTCGGGCCGCGCAACGACGCGGAGGTTCATCTCGATGTGAAGACCGGAGCGGCATTGGAGCGCGCTTCGCACCCGACGCAGCCCTCGCCTCCCCTCGACGCGCTCGGCGGGACGGCTTGTGGGCCCCCTCAATCGCCGGCTCCATGCTGGTCAGCGCGCGCGTGGACCTGGCGACCCGAGCCGAACGT
>JALYHX010000385.1 GCA_030776305.1 Myxococcota bacterium | reverse complement strand
CGCTTGCGAGAACGCTTTCATACAGAGTCGTTGCGCGGGCGAATCGGTGGTCGTCGCGACACTTGTCGGCGTCGCGATTCAGGGCGTCGACGACGTGGGGGCACTTTCGCCCCCAAACGCTGGGGCGCTCGAACTTCGCGCGCGCGTACCCGCTTGCCTCCGGCGGCATCTCCAGCGCGCGCAGTGACTCACGAAAATGCTCGTCGAGGGCCGCCCAACTCTGCCCGGTCAGCTCTTCGATCGACGAGCCGCCGTACCACGCCCGGACGGCGGAGGCGCCCCAGTGATCCAATACCCAGGCGACGAAGGCGCCAGCGATGGTGTAGCTCTTTGCAGCGTTTTCACCGAGGAATCCGACGGAGAACACTCGGCGGATCGGAGGAAGAGTCCCGAGATCGCGCATCGCTCGCGCCCATTGGGCAACGGTCAGCTCGTCATCGTCGGGGGACGCCGCGACCGCGACTCCTTCGATGAGCCCCGGATTCGGCCATAGGCCGCCCCAATCTCCAGCGACATGAAACGGGCCGCGTCCGAATCGCCCGGCGACCACGTGGGCAATCTCGTGGCCGAGAATCGCGTGCGGGAATCCGGACATCTGTACATACACTTCCCGCCGCCATGGCTTCGCAATCGATGTCTCCGCTGCCCCCATGAGCAAGCGCTTCTCGTTGGTGTCGCGGAATACGTACATCTTGAGTCTACCGTCCAGCCGAATTCCGAGCCGCTCCTCGTCGGCGGACAATTGCTGTTCGCAGTCGCGCACGAGCAAGGAAGATTCATCGGCCAGAAGCGAGTCGGGATACAGGACTTCACAACGCGGTCCGGTCGCGAGCCCACCGAGCGCGCGCGCGATCGATTCCGCAGTCTGCCAGTGGCCGAGCGCTGGACCGTTCGCCGCGAGGGCAACGCTCGTGGCGAGCGTCCCCACACCGAGGACCATGCGCGCTGCGACCGCCAGGTTGCCTCGCACAGGGCGCGGCGCCAGCGTCCCGTCTGCTCTGCGCAGCATCGCCGATGCGACGAGCGCGGTACCGGCGAGCGTGGCAAGCGACCCTGCGCGGTAGGTCCAGAGCTGGGTGCGAACGTCGACGACTGTGTCGTACAGAGCGCCGCTGAAGAAGCCGAAGAAGGGATCGTACGCAAAGATCATCGGTGATGCGTAGAACCTTGCGACACTGACACCCACCCCGACGAGCGGGCCGGTCACGCCAAGCAGCACGCAAGCAAAGCGCCTTGCGCGCCGACGGCGACACGCCTCGGCGACGACCACCCCCCAAATCCCCCCCATGAATGCGCCGAAGCCGGCCGTCAGCGCGAAGAGCAAAGCTCCTCCCCAAAAATCACAAATCCCTGCCCGCAGCCCATGCAGAAGTGCGGTCCCGAATGCGACGAATGCGAGAACCCCCCCCGAAACGATCCCGCGGACCACACAGCCGAGGGGCGGGGTGTCTACAGCGGACAGTTCGATCGCCGTGGCGATCGCGGCGGCCGTCGGCACCACGATTCCGCTTGCCACGGATTGCTCGTACCCCGGTCCACCAAATAGCGGCAGAAAGCCCACCGCCCCTAGAATTGCGAAGACGACGGTCGCCGCGATTCGCTGAGGTCGAGGAAGAAATCGCCAGGGCGTCGAGACGCGACCAGAGAGAAACAGAAGATCCTCCTCTCTCGGGGGGTTCAGCTATCTCAGAGATACGCCTCTTGTTCACCGTCGGGTTGAGCCGGTTGCGCAGCAGGGATTGGCGGCTCGAGCACGAGCGGCAAGACCTGATCGACCCGTTTGATGAGGTGCACGCGCAGCTCCGCACGGATGTCGCTCGGCACGTCTTCGAGATCGCGCTCGTTGCGCGCGGGCACGAGCACCTCCTTGATTCCGGCGCGGTGTGCGGCCAGCAACTTCTCCTTGATCCCGCCAACGGCGAGTACGCTTCCGCGCAGCGTGATCTCACCCGTCATCGCCACGTCCTTCTTCACGGGGCAATGAAGCAGAAGCGACGCGACGGCGCTGTACATCGTAACGCCGGCGCTGGGACCATCCTTCGGCGTCCCACCCTTAGGAACGTGAACGTGCAGGTCTGTCGTCTTCAGAAATTCTGGGTCGAGCCCGAGGTCTTTTGCGTGACTGCGCACGAACGATACGGCCGTCACGGCGCTCTCGGTCATCACACTCTTGAGGTTGCCGGTCACCAAAACCTCGCCGCGTCCCGGCATCTGGGTCGCCTCGATGAACAAGATATCCCCACCCGATGGGGTCCACGCAAGCCCGGTCGCCACGCCAGGGGTACTCGTGCGCTCCGCGAGATCCGTCAACTGGCGCGGCGGGCCGAGAATGCCTTCGACGGTCTCGGCGTCCGCCACCATGTGCAGATCGGTCTGGCCTTCTGCGATGCGCATGACCGCATGACGACAGACGGCTCCAATCTCGCGCTCCAGCCCGCGCACTCCGGCCTCGCGCGTGTACGCCTCGATGATTCGTTCGAGGGCAGAGCGCGTGAATTCGAGGCGCTCGTCCGTCAACCCGTGGGCGCTGAGCTGCTTGGGGCAGAGAAACTCCTTGGCGATGTTGAGCTTCTCCGCGCGCGTGTACCCGGGACACTCGATCACCTCCATCCGGTCCTCCAAGGCAGCCGGGATTGTCTCGGGGTTGTTTGCCGTGCAGATGAAAGTCACTTGCGACAAATCGTAGGGCACGTCGAGATAGTGATCCTGGAAGCTCGAATTTTGCTCCGGATCGAGGACCTCCAGCAAAGCCGCGGCAGGGTCGCCTAGAAGGTCGACGCCCATCTTGTCGACCTCGTCGAGGACGAGGACCGGGTTCTTCACGCCCACTTTCTTCATGCCCTGAACGATCCGGCCGGGAAGCGCGCCGACGTAGGTCCTTCGATGTCCTCGAATCTCTGCCTCGTCGCGCACGCCGCCGAGGGCGATCCGGTGGTAACGGCGGCCCATCGATCGCGCGATCGACCTTCCGAGGGACGTCTTTCCGACGCCTGGCGGACCGATGAAACACAGGATGGGTGCTTTCCTGCTGCCGGCAAGCTTGCGGACGGCAACGTATTCGATGATCCGTTTCTTGATTTTCTCCAAGCCAAAGTGGTCCTCGTCGAGGCAGCGGCGCGTCTCCTCGACCTCGATCTTGTCGGGCGTGGACTTCGACCACGGCACGTCTGCGAGCCACTCGAGGTACGTTCGCGTGACGTTGTACTCGGCCGATTGCGACTGCATCGCCGCCAGCCGACCGAGCTGTTTGCGGGCAACCCGCAGCACGTCGTCCGGCAGGCCCGCATTGCGCAGACGCTCGCGCAGCTCCTCGACCTCGTCTTCTTCGCCGCCTTCCCCCAGTTCTTCTTTGATGCTCCGCATTTGCTGACGCAAGATCTGTTCGCGTTGCGCCTTTCCCTCGTCGGCGATCATCGAGCTCACTTCTTTTTTAACGCGCAGGAGCTCGAGCTGTCGATTCACGATGGCGAGAACGGCCCGCACGCGGGCCTTCGGGTCGAACGTCTCGAGGATCTTCTGTTTGTCGGCGACGCTCGCTTGTTCTGGCGCCAGGTTTGACGCGATGAGGTCGGCGAGCGCGCCGCTCTCGCGTACGTTGTCGAGGATCCCCGCGGTCTCCCGCGGCAGGTTCGGCAAGAGGGCGAGCACCTGTCGCGTCCCCTCGCGCAAGCTCGCGCCGAGTGCGTCGAGTTCGACATCGCGCTCCAGGTCCTCGGGGATTCGACGCGCCCGTGCGCGCATGTATGGATCGAGGGCAGTGCGGTGCGCAATCTGAAAGCGCGCGAGCCCATGCAGGACGACCGAATAATTGCTTGGGCCGAGCCGCAGCACTTTGACCACGCGCGCGACGGTGCCGACGTCATAGAGATCTTCGAAGCGCGGCTCGTCTACTTCCGCGTCGCGCTGGCTGACGATGCCGACCACCGCGCGCTCATGGCCGACGAGATCCTCGACGAGGCGTACGCTGCGCGCACGGCCCACGTTGATGGGGACGACGCTTGCGGGGAAAACGACGCTGTTGCGCAGCGGCAAAACGGGAAATTGCTCGACCTCCGATAGCGAACGGGAATCGGTCATCGTCTATGGCTATAACGCGCCGACGTTCGGCGCTCCAGCTCTCGAGCTACTCCAATTGGCCTTCTATGCCCTTTGGCAAAAGCGCCGATAGGAAGACGACCATGTAAGGCGAGGCGTGCTAG
>JALYHX010000384.1 GCA_030776305.1 Myxococcota bacterium | reverse complement strand
AGATCGACGGCGCGTTCAAGTCGAAGCTGGCGTGGCCAGGTCGCTGATTCTTGACCTCGGCGCCGAACAACGTGGCGCGAGCGACGCACCTTTCGGCAGGGCGTGTTTCTTGTGCCATTCGGCGTTCATCGCTCTTGACCTCTTGGTGGCACCTCGGTCGCTTCGGCTCAGTGTGGCAGAACGACGCGCCCTTCGGGGTCGAGCTTCCAGTGCGGGTTGTACCCCACCTCCCAAGGATGGCCATCGGGGTCGGCGAAGTAGCCGGAGTAGCCGCCCCAGAAGGTTTCTTGCGCGGGTTTGAGGATCTTGGCGCCGGCTGCTCTTGCGGCTTCGAGGGCTCCATCAACCTCGGCTTTCGTGCCGACGTTGCGGGCCACGGTGACGCCCCCGAAGCCGGAGCCCTTGGGCGAGAGCTGAGCGTCCTTGGCCAGCAGGTCGCGCGGATACAGGGCCAGGACCGGGTCGCGCCGCCGCGTGATGCGCGGGAGCGCTTGATCACGTACTCTCCGCGACTGTCCAAACTCCAGAGGCCCGGCCGTGGGGCGCCGCCTCCTCTGCGGCGAGCCGCGGGCTGTCGACGAATGCTCAAAGTTCACGAGACCACCACGGCGTCGGGAGCGTTTTCGGCGGTGTTCTTGCGGTTCGAGGCCAGGGTACTCGCAATTGTCGGCGAAGACGGGACGTTTGTGCTTCCGGATGGTGCGCTCGACGCCGTGATGACGCGGTTCGGCGCGACGCTCGAGCCGGCGTTGCACTGTACTCAAGTGGCCACGCTCGATCTTGGGGAGGGGCGCATGCTCCGCCACGTGCGGCACCTCGCGCGCTACGACGTCATCGCGCGCGATTACCTCGTGTACGAAACGCCCGGCAGGGAATCACTCTGTGCGCTCGCCACGACAGTTGCCGGTGCGCTTGACCACGTTGGTCGGGCGGCCGGACGTAGCGAGAAGGTCACGACGAACGCAGCATCATCGGACTGAAACGCTTCGCTCTCTCCGCAGCGCTGTCGTGCGACTTGCTTGGCGCCGCTTGACGGCATCCACGTCTTCTCTTCCTCATCGCCGTTGGCGGCAAGGCTTGGTGAGGCGAGCAAAATCACTTCGATGGTGGCGTGAACGCAATGGTCCCGGAACGCCCTGGTAAAAAGGGCAGCCGCTTCGCACGCGGCGCAGTAGGCTCGCTTCCCGCCCGCGCCCTGGACGGCGACCTCCATGCAGTCGCGGCAGGCGCAGGGAACGTAGCCGGGCGGGGCGGGAGCGGTGTGCTGCGCACCGATGGCGGCGATATGCGCTCCGGTCACGTGGTGCCGAACATTGACGAAGAGGCACGCGTAGTGTTCGCGGTCGGTGAGACCGATAAGCGCCTACAGGGCGAGGAGGCAGCTCGTGCGTTGGGAATGCATTCCTCCGCAAGCCGCAGTGGGCGGCGGGGATTGGACAAGGCGAACTTCGTAGATTGGGATTAGGTACTTCGTCGAGCTTGGGTTCTTCGTTGCCTTCACGGCCTTCTGCTTTCGTTTGGCGAGCCGCTCTCTGTCGGCTCGTTCGAACCAGGCGGGCCGCGCGCGATCCTCGGCATGACGGGCTGCATTTCCGACAGGCCTGGCGCCGCAGAGCGAAGCTCCGAGCGGTGCCAAAGGCTCAAGCGACGAAGCGCACGCCCTCCTCGGCGGGTGATGTGCAGCGATGCCTCGCGACGATCTTCCTTGGCGATGCGCCGCTACACGAGCCCGCCAGCGATCAAGCGCATCACGAGTCGACGGCGCTATTGTGCTGGATCTGGAGACGCTGGGCGATGGCGCGGATGGTGGGCCTCTCGGGCAGGCGCAGCGCCTTGAGCACGAGCAGGAGCTGCTGCGGCTCGACGCTGGCCGCACGGGGCAGCCGCCTCGCTGAAGTTGAGGAAGCAACGGACTGGTAACCGAGCTCAGCGAGAGCCCGGTACTGGGTGGCCCCGTGTCCGAGTTGAAAAGTATCGTTTCACGACATATCTTACGTACTGCGTCCGCGCCGGCCGGAATACTGCCCGGGGTACGGCTCTCGCGGGCGGAGCGCAGTTGGCTTCCGCGTGCTATGCACACCACCCGCTGATGACGTGTAAAGGACGGCGACAGAGCAGGTGCCGCTGTGGCGGCTTCGTATACGTTGCAAGACGTGCGGGATGCGTGGGTGCGGAATCCCCGGCTGCGAGCGCCGTGCAAGCAAGGGCAGTGTGTGTTTTGGCTGCCAGGGGACTGTCTTCACGCTGACGAAGTGAGCGAAGGCCGGCTGTCTTGAGGCGCCTTCCACTCGTCGATCCCGCCGTCCCGGCGCCAGCAGACCCGGCCCATCGCTCGGACGGCGAGCTGTCGGCCGAGGAGATCGTCGTCGCCTATCACGAGCGGACGAAGCACCACCTCCACCGCTTTGCTGCCTCGACTGGCTACCTGGACTGGGCCACGCAGCCCGATCCCTTCCGACGATACGACGGAGCGTCGCTGGTTCGGCTTCCTTTACCCGACGCGGGAGGAGCGCCGCCGTACTGGCGGCTCTACGTCGCGGACGGCGTGGACCCCGTCCCCCTGTCTGTCGACTCCATCTCGCTCTTCTTCCGCTACGCCCTCTCGCTGACCGCGTGGAAACGGCTCCACGAGACGACGTGGTCTCTTCGCGCCAATCCCTCGAGCGGGAATCTTCACCCGACGGAAGGATACACGCTCCTGCCGCCGGTGGACGCGATCCACGACCGTCCCGGTGTCTACCACTACGCACCGAAGGAGCATGGTCTCGAGCGCCGCGCGGATGTCGACCCCGTGGTCTGGGCGGACCTTACGGCGGCATTTCCGAAAGGATCATTTCTCGTGGGGCTCTCGTCCATTCATTGGCGGGAGGCCTGGAAGTATGGCGAGCGTGCGTTTCGGTACTGCCAGCACGATGTCGGTCACGCGCTGGGGACCTTGCGCTTCGCCGCCGCCGCGCTCGGATGGAGACTTCACCTCCTCGATCGGGTGGGCGACGACGCCGTGTCACAGCTTCTCGGACTCCACCGCGAGGCCGACTACGCTGGCGCGGAGCGAGAGCATCCGGATCTCGTGGCGCTTGTGGTCCCGGGGGACGGGGCCAGCGACCGGGGCCTCGCCCTGCCCAAGGAGTTGGTGTCCAAGCTGGTCCATTCCCAATGGTACGGGACGGCCAACGCGCTGAGTCCAGAACACGGCGTCGATTGGTCGGTGATCGACGGCGCGGCTCGTGCCACTACGATTCCGATGATGGCTGTCGACGAAGAGTTCTCGAGGTTCCCTTCGGAGGAAGAACTCTTCGAGCCGCCCGTTCGGTCCGGCGCGCTCACCGCGGACAAAGTCATCCTGGGGCGCAGAAGCGCGGTGAGCATGGACGCGTCCACGGCGATACCCGTGGCGACGTTCTTCCGGATGCTCGCTCGTCTCGTGCCCACCCAAGACCGTCGATCGGTGCCGTGGGACGCCATCCCGTGGCGACCACGAATCCACCTGGGCCTCTTCGTCCACCGCGTGAGCGGTCTGTCCCCTGGTCTCTACGTGCTCGCTCGCGACTCGGAGAAGATCGAGGCACTACGCCAAGCGATGCGGCACGAGTTCCTGTGGCGACGCCCTCCGTCATGCCCGCGTGGCCTTCCCCTGTACTTGCTCAAAGAAGGAGATTACCGCGCTCAGGCTGCGAGCATTTCCTGCGGCCAGGACATCGCGGGGGATGGGGCCTTCAGCCTCGGGATGATCGCGGACTACATGGGCAGTCTCGTGTCCTACGGCGCTGCTTTCTATCGAAATCTCTTCTGGGAGGCCGGTCTTGTCGGCCAGGTGCTGTATCTTGAAGCGGAAGAGGCGGGCATTCGTTCTACGGGGATCGGCTGCTACTTCGATGATCTCGTTCACGATGTGTTCGGGATCTCTTCGCGCGACTGGCAGAGCCTCTACCACTTCACGGTCGGGGGCTCCGTCGAGGACGAGCGGCTCACCACGTTGCCCGCGTACAAGATGGGCCAAGAACGATAGCTCCCTCGACATGCCCGTCGGACGCCAGCACGCTGGTGGAATCCTCGGTGCCGGGGTACGGACACGAGAGAGGCAGGCATGTCGTCGCATCCAACCGATTTCAAAGGTTCCGTCGTCGATGCGCTGCGTGAGGCCATCGAGCGGCAGATCCCCAATTCGCACGCCGAAATGAGCGGCGGTGGCGGGCACTTCACCATCGAGGGGATGTCCCCCGCGTTCGCGGGCAAGAGGATGCTCGAGAGTCAGCGCATGATGTACGGCGCGATCGCGCACCTGATGAAGGGCGACGCGGCTCCGGTCCATGCTGTCGACATTCTGAAGACTCGGACGCCGGCTACGCCTTGATAAGGAGGATCCAATGAGTGAGGTTCCACTGCTGATCGAGTTCATCGCCGACACGAAGCTCCACCGCGATCCGGAAGTCGTCCCGAAGCTCCCCATCGTTCAGAACGGTCCCCCTGGAACATCCGTCATCTTCTCAGATGGCAGGAAGGTGCCTCTCCCAACGGACCAGATTGTGTTCGAGGACGACACAAAGGGCCGTGCTCGCGTTGGCTTCGGTGGAATGAGCTTCGAGGGAATCGAGGATGGCTCCTTGGTCTTCTATCGAGTTCGTGATCTGCGGCCTGAGGAAGAGCTTTCGCCGCTTCGAGGGCGAAGGATGACCCTGGATCCGCAGATGGTATCTGCAATCTACGTCGACGGTCGCAAGGTGTGGGGGCTTGGCTGATGGTCCTCCATCTGGTGCGCGTTGTTTGCGCCACGTGGTGCACCGGGATCGCACAGGCAAGTTAACCATTTCGCCCTTACGAGAGACTTCAACCCACGCGAACGAGAAGGATCACGTGAGCGAGTCGCTTCCCATCGCCTCGCTTAAGCTGAACTTTGTTGCTCGGCGCGTGCGGATCGTGCCGGCGCGCGACCTCTCGGGCTGCCCCTTCGCCGGGCCAGGCGTCGATCTCGTTGGTGCCGAGGCGGCGACGGCGATCGGCGTCGCGGCCCCCATCGTTGCCTGGCTCCAGCAACGCGAGCCGATCCTCGTTCGGACGCTGTCGCTCGACGTCCCTCGCGGTCGGCTCTTGGTC
>JALYHX010000383.1 GCA_030776305.1 Myxococcota bacterium | reverse complement strand
GGGCGTTGGAGTCGACGGGAGGTCCGTTGATTGCGTGTTCGATGCCCATGTTCCCGTCGCGGCAAGCACGCCGACAATGGAAGCGCCGAGCAGAAGCGGAAGCGCGACCAGAGCGATCAGCGGTCCTCGCCCGCGCCGACGCCGCCCGACGCCCGGCAAAGGTCCTGCGGGTACGGCTGCACCTGCGTAGGCCGGCGTGCCCAGCGCAGTCACCATCGGCGGCGCGCGCACCGTGTTCACCGGGGGCGCCTCCTTGTCCGGGGCATCCGCCGAAATGTGATTCGATGCGTTCGACATCCCCGCGTCGGTTCGGGCGAGGTCGACCGGGCTGCCGGGACCGACAGACGCACCCATCGTGGCGGTCCCGGGTCGCATGGCCTTCTCGATCGCAAGCCGCATTTCAGTCGCTGTCGCAAAACGAAACTCCGGCCGCGCAGCCATTGCGCGATGCACGAGCCCAGCAATCTCGCGCGGTACTTCTGGCGCGGTCTGGACCAGAGGGATCACCTCGCCCCGCTCCACCTTGAGAGCGATGACACGGGCGTCGTCCCCTGAAACCGGCCGCGTCCCGGCGATCATTTCGTAGAGCATCACCCCGGCGGCGTACAGATCCGATCGGGCATCGGCCTGGTCTGCGCTCCGTGCCTGCTCGGGCGCCATGTACTCGGCCGTGCCCATGACCACGCCTGCGACGGTCAGCCTCTTCTGCTGCGAATCGACGCGGCGAGCCTTGGCAATGCCGAAGTCGATCAGTTTCAGCACGGGCTTGCCCCCCGCGAACGTGACGAACACGTTCTCCGGTTTGAGATCGCGATGGATGACCCCGAGTGCATGCGCCGCTTCGAGCGCCGACAGCACTTGGCGGGTGTACTCACAAGCTGTGGATACGGGCAGCCGGTGGATCCGATCGAGCACCGTCGAGAGCGTCTCCCCCTCGAGCAGATCCATGACGATATAGGCCTGCCCCTCGGCAGTGCGGTCCACGTCGGTGACGTGCACGACGTGTGGACTACGAATCTGCGCCGCGACCCGTGCCTCTTGGAGGAAGCGCTCGACCAAGCCCGTTCGTCGCGCCAGTTCCGGGTGCAATACTTTGATGGCGACCCGCGTCCCGAGAACAGCATGTTGCGCCTCGAAAACCGCCCCCATGCCGCCATCACCGAGCAGGCGCGTGAGTCGGTACTTCCCATTGACGACGCTGCCGATGCCAATCACGGTTTGTGTGCCCAGCCTAGCATCGGCGAGAGATCCGGACGCGCGACGCGCAACCCGAGGCGTACACCGTCCGGGCCCGGAGGGGTCATCGCCCGGGGATTACGCGGCCTTCTCGAGCGCTCGTGCGCGCAGGATCTCGCCGACGGTATCCGCGTCGGCGATCGCCGCGAACACCGGCCGCAAGCTGTCATCGCGGTCCTCCCCGCCGAACGCTCCGCTGGGCGCCAAGGCGCGCGCCTGGGGCCCGTCGAGAACGAGGAAAACGTCGTGGAGCTTCTTCCATGGGGCGTCGATCACGTACGCAATGCGGGATCGATCGAGCGATAGCTCTTCATTGCCGCGACGGATGAGCACACGATTGTTCGTGACGAAGTAGCGGGTGGCACGCGCGAGGCGTGCAGGCCGGACGAGAGCTGCATACCCGACGCCGACCGATACCGCGAAAAGCAAAAGCATGCCCAAAGCCGCACCGCCTACCAGCACCACCGCGAGCGTAGGAGGAAGCGCGTGCAGCCGTAACACCCGAGCAAGCGTGGGCACGGATTTCGCGAGGGAGCGAACAAAGCTCAACCCAAGAGCCGCGCCTGCCAAAGCCATGATCGCTCGCCGCGTCGTCCACGCCGACGCGAGCGGCGCTCCCGACCACAGAACGCGCTCATCAGGATCGAGGCGCTGGGCGAGGGGGCGATCCGAACTCCCAAGGGGCGCACTTTGCTCCACGCCCCGGATGGTCGCCCATAGGCGGTCGGGCGCCTCCACATCGTTGAGGGTGAGTGTAAGCGTTCTGCGCAATGCGCCCGTGGGTACGGCGCGCACGATGATCAAATCCCCCAGTGACGCCTCGTTGGTGTTCCAGCGCACGAGTGCGTAACTGATCTGGCCAATGTCGATCGAGCGACGAATCGGACCGCGGCGCCAGATGACATGACGCTCGGTGACGACGTATTCGATCTGTGATCTCCACCAAATGGGAATGCGCCAGGCGCCAAGCGCCACGGTCGCGCACCACCCGGCAAGAAGGACCATTCCACCGACGGGAGCCGCGAGTGACTTCGCTACGACGACCGCGTAGCAAAGGGTGACCGCCGAGGCGACCGCACCGACGACGGTCATTACCTTGTTCACGAACGGCACGGTCACTGCCCGGCAGTTGCCCTGCCAGACGATGCGCTCGCGGAAGAGCGAGTCACGGGCCATCGTGCAAGAACCTCGTTTCTAGTGTGCGTTTCCAAAGAGTGTGTCGGGATCTGCCCCGTGTCCAGGTTCTTGGCGCAGTGACGGAACGAAAGAGAGGTCAGTTTCAGTCAGCATGGAAGCGGGCGCGCCGCGAGGCGCCTTGTCGCCCCACGCGCATGTGCGCGTGCGACGAGGCCATCGCACAAAGTAGGCATCGGCAAACCGAATGCCGCAGCCTCTTCCGGGTACAGGCTGGTCGCGGTCATTCCGGGAAGCGTGTTGACTTCAAGCAAGGTCACCGTGTCTTCGCTGGCCGCGTTTCGCGGGTCTGCGTCCGCGCCTCCCAGTTCGCCGTCGAAACCTCCGACGATGAAATCCACGCGTGAGAGATCGCGGCACCCAAGGACGGCATGCGCGGCTGTGGCCTGGCGTTGTACGATGCTGATGAGCTCTGCCGGCAGCTTCGCCGGACATTCGTGGATGCTCCGGCCAGGCGCGTAGCGCGCCTAGTACGTGTAGAAGAGGTCGTGCGGACAGACGATCTCGGTGGGCGGTAACTCTACCGCGACGTCGTCCAACTCGAGCACGCCGCAGGTGACCTCGCGACCGGGCGCGAAGCGCTCGACGATTGCGTATTCATCCATTTCCCAAACCAACTCGAGCGCGCGGGCGAGTTGGTTCAGCGACGCGCTCGCGTCAAGTCGTGAGACGCCGATGGCCGATCCGTGTGAGGAGGGCTTCACCACGAGCCGCGCGCCGACTTCTCGACGCGCTCGCTCCGCCGATGCCAGTGACTCGCCTCGTCGCAGGACAATCCCTTTTGCGACCGGCAGCCCCGCTTGCTGGAGGAGAACACGAGAGATGCGCTTGTGCATCGCGACGGAGCTCGCCAGCACATCCGAACCCACGTACGGCAAATCGAGCACCTCGAGGAGACCTTGCAGCGATCCGTCCTCCCCCACTGCGCCATGCGCCACGGGGAAAACGACCTCGTAGCCCCCGGTGCGCAACGATTCGCCGAGGTGCGCGTCCAACTCGAGGCGCACGACACGATGGCCCACGGACTCGAGGGCGTGCGCAACGCCCTTCGCCGACGCGCGACTCACTTCTGCTTCGGTCGACGGCCCTCCTTGCACCACCGCGACCGACAGCCGCTTCCCCCTTCCCGGCTGCCCGACGTGATCACCGACCGGTGTCATGCGTTTTCGTCCCTGCGCCCGCTGTGACTTGGGCCGCGGCCTGACCTCCGGACAGGTCGACGAGTTCGACCCCGAGCTTCGTTGCGATCTCAAAGATGCGCGGGTCGCGGTAGAACTCTCCGAAGCAGACGCGACGGATACCGGCGTTGGCAAGAAGCCTGAAAC
>JALYHX010000382.1 GCA_030776305.1 Myxococcota bacterium | reverse complement strand
CGCAGCCGCCGAGTGAAGAACGCGTCGAAACTCGCCCATCCGCCCCTCTCCACGCAGTCGTCGAACCTCACATCATACAGCCGTGAGTAGAGTCCCACCACCGCGCGTCCCAACCCAGCCGACCAGGGCCGATCAGCCAGCCGCCCGAGCACCCGGCCAATGCGTTCGCGAGGCAGCGCGCGCAGGATCTGGGCGGTGGCATAAGTCACGGCGCTCATGAGGGAGGGCGATCGCCGCGTACGATGAGCGAGGAGTTGGAAACGACCGACTCGGCTCGCAGTGACCGAGCGCCCTGTATCCATGCTAGCTGCGGCCCTCGCGGCGGGTCAATCTCGGCTCCTCGATGGGCTCGTATCTTGCGCGGCGATGGGGCGGCGCTTGCGAGATATCGCATCCGCGCCCACATCCGTCCCTGTACCGAGCTCTCACCGGCGCCGCTTCTTCACGCACTTCGCTCTTGTCACCGACCCGGTCATTCGTCACGGCCTCAGTCCTCGCCAAACGGCGGGGTATCGGCGGCGCGTGCCGCATCGCATAGCGGTGTCTCGGCCGCGGCCGCCCCAGCAGCGGCGTCGCCGGTCGATTCGCATGCCGCCTCCACGTCGAAGGGGTCGGCCGCTATCGCTTCGATGAAGGATGCCGTGGCCAGCACCTCATCGCCGCGGAGGCGCGCCCAACGTCCGCGAAGAGCCCACCACGGAGCATAGGAGCTGAGCGCCTCCTTTGGATCTGCAACGAGTCCCTCTCCGTCCTGTCGACGGCCCGCGCCTTCGAGAGCACGCGCTCGAAGCCAACGAATATTTGGGTCACTGGTGACTGAATCCAAGGCGTGGTCGACCGCCGGCGGCTTGCGAACGAAAATGGGGTCGAGCTCATCCAGCGCCTCAGTCGCGTGGCCACGCGCGAGCAGCAGCTCGGCGAGTCGGGTCCGATTGCGCACTTCGGTCCACGCGTCAATTTCGCGGTGTTTACTCTCAGGGGAAAACAGCGGAGGCGTCGGCTCACGGGGCTTGGACGCGACGTATGCGCGCCACTTCGCGTCCCACTCCTTGAGGTTCGCGCCACTTGCTGCGACGAGCGCCTGGTCTGGTTGCTTTCCAGCCTTGAGCTCCGCAAGGAGCCTCGGCAGGGCGTCGGCGCCTGCAGTTTCAACGTAGAAGCGGACGAAGCTCGTCACCTCTGCGAAGGCGACGGTCGCCTGGTCCGCGCTCGGCAACATTGCGATGCTGGGGCCAAGGCGATCGAGGGGGATGGCGAGCTTCTGCTCCTGGCCGCGTTGGACGATGGCTTCCGCGGACGGTCGTTCGTCGAACGGTCCCGGATCGCGCCATCGCACTTCTTCATGCTTCGCGACACCTTCCTGAAGCCATAGCGACGCACGATCTCGCGACGCGCGCGTCACCGCCAAGTGGGTCAGTTCGTGGGCCAGGGTGTCTCGCCATGCGTAACCGTGCCGGCTTGCACGCGGACTGAGCAGCGTAATGCGACCCCATTTCGCGACGGCCACGGTGCCGGTGGTCTGGGCGCTCTTGTATGGCAGGCCCGTCATCGCCGACAACGACAGCAAGTCACGGACAACGACGATGCGAGTGGGTCGCGGCCAATCGACTCCGAGATCGCGAGTGAGGGCGTCCCGAGCTCTCACGACGGTATCGAAGATGAGCGGGGCAAGCGCCCGATCGTGCTCGTCTTGCCAACGCACCTCGACGCCACGTTCTTCGTCGCGATCCACGGCAAGCGCCGCCGTCACACGCTGGCAGCCTCGCGCGATGTTGGCGAGTTGCTCGCCCAGCTCGAAGCTTTGAAGCTCGGGTCGGCCGAAGATCGCTGCGGCCCCGTCGCAATCGAGCTCGTATACCGCCAAACGCGCGCGTTCGAGCGCGACCTGGGGATCGTCGAGATTCGCGGTGGCCAATGCGCCGCGGGCCTCGTCGTAGTCGAGCCCTGCAATCAGCTCCTGCAGCCGCGCGGCGAAATCCGTCTCAGCACGCAAATCGGATGGCGCCGCGAGCACTGCAAAGGCAAGAGCGAGCCATTTGACCCAGCGCGGTTTCATCGCAGCAAGCCCTCCGCGTACCGACGTATCGCGTCTTTGAGGGCGCCGCTGGCGGGCTGGCCCAGACCTCGCACGACCCGCTTCCGGAACTCCTCCGGGCCCTTGTGCTTGCTGGCGGCCGGAACGTCCATGCCCGGTGCAGCGGCGCGCGCGCTGTCCCCTTC
>JALYHX010000381.1 GCA_030776305.1 Myxococcota bacterium | reverse complement strand
GCCGAGCGCATAGATGTCGCTGCGTGCGTCGACTTGCCTCGATGACCGCAATTGTTCCGGCGACATGTAGCCGACGGTGCCAACGGCCGTACCGCTTTCGGTCAGATCCGTCGCCTCATCGCCTCCGGTCAGCTTCGAAATGCCGAAATCGAGCACCTTCGGCACGAGCGTTCCAAACGGACCACGCGCGAGGCGGATATTGCTCGGCTTCAAATCGCGATGGACGATGCCGGCATCGTGCGCGGCGGTGACGGCGTCGATCACAGGAAGAATGCAATCGGCGATCTGCGCCGTCGTCATGGGATGAAAAAGCCGAATGTGATCGGTGAGGTCGTTGCCTTCGACGAGCGACATGACGAAAAAGGGCACGCCATTGTCGTCGCCCACGTCCAAGACCTGGACGACATTCGGATGAACAAGTCGCGATAAGGCGCAAGCCTCTCGAGTAAACCGTTGCGTCGCGATCGGGTCGCGTGCAAGGTGGGGATGCAAGACCTTGACCGCTACAGGGCGCCGGTGCTCGACGTGGCGGCACTCGTAAACGCTGGCGGTCGCCCCACGGCCCAGGATTCGGCCGACCTCGTGCCCCCCAATCCGTCGCAACGGCAAGGGCGTTTCGCGTCCCCCAACCATGGTTATTGGAGAAACGCTACCATCCTTGGTCGTGGCGGCAAGACGGAATATCGAGTACTCCAGCGACGAGACGCTCACCGATGGGGATGGCCGCCTCACGATCGCCGCGGCGCCGGAGGTCATCCTCCCGCACCTCTTCGTGGCGATCGAATGCGACCAGCCGGAAGCTGGCGTTGCGCGCTACTCGCTTGCCCATACGGACCGAGTCGTCGTCGGACGAGGGGCCGTGCGCTCCTCGTCTCGGGCGTGCGACGCGGGCGGTCGGACGCTGACCATCTCGATTGCCGACTCGTGCATGTCATCGAAGCACGTAAGTATTGTGCGCGTGGGCCCGGATTGCACGGTCGAAGACCTCGGCTCGCGCAACGGTACGTATCTAAACGGCCGCGTTGTAGGACGATCCGAATTGTCGGACGGCGCTCTCATCCAGATGGGGCATACGATCCTACGTTATCGCGTTGGGGTCTCGGTTCCCGTCGGAGAGGCTGCGGACATCGATTCGGTAGACGACGACGGCTCGTCCCCTCTCGCGACGATCGACCCATCGCTTGCACGCCGTGCGGCGGCGCTTGGACGGGTCGCTCGGTCCGCCTCACCGATCCTCATTCTTGGCGAAACGGGGACGGGCAAGGAAGTGCTTGCACGCGCCATTCACCGGCTATCCGGTCGCAAGGGTCCCTTCGTGGCCGTCAACTGTGGTGCGATCCCGGCAACGCTCGTCGAGGCGCAGCTGTTCGGGCACGTTCGCGGCGCGTTCTCTGGTGCGGTGGGCGATGCGCTGGGGCTGATTCGGAGTGCCGATGGTGGCACGCTGCTTCTCGACGAAATCGGCGACCTGCCCGCGCCGGCGCAAGCAGCTCTCTTGCGAGTCCTGCAAGAGCGCGAAGTTTCGCCGCTCGGGGGCGTCCGGACGGTGAAAGTCGACCTGCGCGTTGTGGCGGCAACCCATCGACCGATCGAGGCTCTCGTCGCGTCAGGGACGTTTCGAGGCGACCTCTTCGCGAGGATCGCGGGTTTCACGTTCCGTTTGCCCCCTTTGCGTCAACGCCGAGATGACATTGGCTTGATGATCGCGGCGTTCGCGAAGGAGAGTCCCATGCGCCTGATGCCGGCGGCGGCGCATGCGCTCCTTCGCTACGACTGGCCCCTGAATATTCGCGAGCTCCGCCAGGCGCTCGAGGTGGCGACGGCGCTGGCTGATCCTGAGGGTCTAATTGATCTCGTCAATCTGCCGCCCGCCGTTGCTGATTGGACGTCCCGTGCGGATAGCGTCGCCGAAGAGAGCACCTATGCCGGACCACTCCACGCGCGACTCGTGGACTCGCTCAGACGTCATCGCGGAAACGTGAGCGAAGTAGCGCGCGAGTTCGGCAAAGGGCGCAAGCAGGTGCAGCGATGGGTGAAGCGCCTTGGCATCGACGTGGCCTCACTTCGTCGACCATAGCTGGGGCCCAAGGGGCATGGCGGAAGCGCAGTGAAAGTCACGCGCCCTGCGACACCCGCGACATGTGGTGCGACGAAATCTGCGACATCCAGATGTCGCAGCAGATCAAAAACGCCGAGCAAACTGGCGCAAACGCCACGGCACGCCACTTGCTCACGCCGACTCCGTTGTCACCTCTTCCCTTGGGTGCGGTCCAATTATGAATACGTTGAGTGTCGCTTTTCCTGCGCAGCCTGCGAAAGCCGCCATTCCATTGCGCCTTCAAGCGGCTATTGCGCCGCGCACCGCCCCACCCACTCGCTGACATTGCCACGCTAGTGGAAGCGACGTTGTCAAAGTCTGGGATCCAGAAGCACATCTCGAACGGGAGGGTGACGTGAGGTAGCTACTACGGATCGAGTATTGCGGTCGCGTCGGATTCGAAAGAAGAGTCCGCGGCACAAATGGCTGCTCGCTCGCCAGCGTTCGCCACGGTGGCCCACACGGTGACGCGTAGGGGCAAGTTAAAAATATGCACGAAGGAGTCCATATATGCTGAAACTCGATGTTGCCAGTCGCGCCTTCGATTACGTAGGCGCAGTCGCAGTGGTCGCGGCGGCGGGCTGTTCAGGTACCGCCGAAACAACCGGATCGAACTCCATCGCCGTCGCACCGAATGCCGATTCGATCGCGCCATAACAACGTCCACACGAATCCGATATCGGATCATGCGGTTCATACGAACGTGCGTGTGCGATCGCGCCGGACGAGAAATTATAATTCAGTACAACGCGGAGGTTTGTCCATGCAAATGCCTTTTGTTACTCGACTTAGCGCGATGTGCGTAGCTGGCGCAGCGCTGACGGCGTCAGCCAACGCTTCGGCAACGCACTACTACGCCACACACACTGCCCAGGTTGACGGCTACCGCGCCGCCGCCGACGACGGTGCCTCCACTGCAATCTGGACGAGCATTCTCAATTCCACCTGCAACATTTTCCAGCACGATTTCGTAAACCATGAGTTTTGGTACGCTTCCGATAACGGGGCATATTGGG
>JALYHX010000380.1 GCA_030776305.1 Myxococcota bacterium | reverse complement strand
CGACGCCGGCGGTTTGGCATGCATTCAGCGGGGTCGGCAGCGAGGCACCGGCACTCGCGTGTGCGGCGGCGTGCATGTGGGCGTTCGCGATGGCCGGGTCGCGAACGCGCGCGTTCGTGTGCATGTCGAGCGGCACCGTTCTCGGGCTCGGCGCCGGATTCGGTCTCGGTGTGCGCCTATCGTGGGGTCCGCTTTACATTGCTGCGCTTGCCATCGCGCCGCGTCGCCTGCGTGCGCATGCGTGGGCAACGGCCACCCTGGCTTGCTTGGCGTGGGTTGTCCCGTTCGTCGCCGCTGTAGGGCCGCGCACGCTCGCGAGGCTGTACGCGAATCATTTTATCGGCCACGCCGCCCGCTGGGGTGGCACCATTGTCACGGATCCCGGCCTTGTCCGTGCACTCTGGCTCGGCCGCGATCTTTTCGTCGATGGCTTCGGCGTCGAGAGCGGTCCCATTGGCCTTGCGACAGGGACGCTGCTGGTGATTGCCGCTTGGTACGCACTCGTCGCGTGGCATATGGCCCGCTGGCGGGGCTGGAGCCAGGCGGTCATCCTCGTAGCGCCCTACTTCGTGTGGATTGCCCTGGTTCAGAACGTACGCGATCAGCCGCGACACGCGCTCCCGCTGGTCGCCCTGCTTGCGGGGGTGCTTGCACTTCCTGTCGGTCGTTCACGCGGCGCACGACGAGCCGTAGGGGCGCTCGCCATGGCCACCTCCATCCGCACAGCGGCCGACGCTCACGCACGGCGTACCATCCCTCCTCCGGGTCAACAGCTCGTTGCCCTTTTTCGTGCGCAGTCGTTGCCACCGAATCGCCTCATCGTATTCGGCGGAGCGAGCGTCCGCTTCTTCGAGACGACCGAGCTTGCATCGCGCGCGCGGTCCGTCGGGTCTCTCGGCGACGTCTTGATGGACCTCACCCGACTAGACGAGCTGCCCGCGCGTGTGTGGGTGACCGGCGAGCTCGGGGGTGTGGGTGAGGCAAGTTGGCCTCTCACGCCCGTCGCCAAGTTGTGCCGGCCCGCGCGGCTCGACCGAAGAATGCCATGCGTGGATGTCTACGGCTGGGAACTACCCTTCTTGCCAAAGACGTGAAGGCAGCTCCAACGAGACCGATCGCTCTGGCACTCATGGAGCGTGGAAATGTACGTTCCCCGCGAGCACACTCGCCGTCTTCGTGTATGCGATGTTCGAGACGCAGTCCGACTCCCGGTCAGGGGGGTGATCCGGTATAGGGTAGCCCTGGTTGTTGGTCCCGATCTCGCCAGTGAGCGCCTGCTCGCCGAGCTGCAACCGGGCGTCGAGGCACTCCGCCGGTTTGTCCACCCTCTGATCGCCGTTTAGGTCATCCCAGCCATTCAAGTAGAGGGTGTTCACGCGGGCGATGCGATCCTCGAGCACGGATCGATCGAGCGACGGATCACCTGGTACCCAGAGCGCCTTGTACGTTTCTCGAAGCGCCTGTTGCAACCATCCGAAACGCTCGGGTGTCATCACGACGTCGTCGCCGCCGGGCGCTTGACCGCGAAACATACGGGCCGGATCACTCCAGAACGCCGTCAGGAGTACTCGGGCCACCGAGCGCGCCCGTTCCCGGTAGATCGGACCGTCGCTCGTGTCGTGCGTGAGAAACCACGCCTCGACCAGCACCCGCAAGGCCGCCGCTTGCGCTTCCAGCGACGTCGCATCCGTCGTCGCGGACCACCGCCCGTCCGTAAGGGTCGCGCCGTTCCGCGCGCTCCCGTCGCTGCTCGTGAGCGTATCGAGCACGAACCTCGCCTGGCTCATGAGCACGCGCCGCACGTGCGCGCTGAACGTGTCTGGCGTGCCGCCATCCGTCGCAGGCGGGTGAATGGGAACCTGGTTGAGGATTCCAAGGTCGTCCTTCGATGGGTCGCTGTCCGGAGCGCCGTATTGCGAGACGGCCGCGTTGCATGCCATGAGGAGATGTCGCAGTCCGACGACGACATGACCGAGCGATGTCGTCGTGAGTGTCGTCCCCCGCGCAACGCTCCCGCTGCCGATCGCGGCGCTGTCGACGACGACGCCCGTGGATGGGTCGACGTGAATGCGGTCGAGGTCGATGAACGCCACGCGCATGATGCCGAGCGCACGATCGTGCGGCGTGCTCTCGCCATCGGGCAGCCCATTGTCCGTGGGGAAGACATAGCCGCCGAACGCGATTTGCATTCCGATTTGCTGTCCCACCGCTGCGTTGCGCGCGTCGGTCATCCCGAAGAAGAGCGAGTAGCCTTGTGCGAGCGCGGCGAGGTCCACCGAATGGCTCGTTGCGTCCTGGATGGTCAAACCATCGATCATCGGATAGCGATCGGTTGCCGCAGCGTCCCCGCCGCTCGTCGTCGTCTCCGTGACCCCGACAGCGGTTGGAAACCACACGAGTGGCGAGTCGTAGTCATATTGAATCGCCGCAAGGACGGACGGCCAACCCGAGAGTGTCGC
>JALYHX010000379.1 GCA_030776305.1 Myxococcota bacterium | reverse complement strand
TCTTGGCGCTTCATCCGCGCGGGGTCGTCATCCTCGTAGGAACGAACGACGTCGAAGAGGGAGCGCCCCCGGACACCATCGCGGGCAACGTGGCTCTCGTCCTCGAGGCTCTGGCGGCCAGCGACCCAGCGTTGCCCATCCTTCTCTGCGAGGTATTTCCAAGCTCGCCCAGCCAGAGACGCCCACGAGACCGGATCACCAGCTTGAATCAACGCTATGCAAGCCTCGTGAGCGGAAAACCGCACGTCACATTGGTGCATACCTGGCGCGTCTTCGCGGACGCCAGCGGTGACGCCAAGCGTTCTGAATTCCCCGACCTCTTGCATCCCAACGAAATCGGTTATGCGAAGTGGGCAGAGGCGCTACGGCCTGCCCTCGGCGCCGTCCATCTCTTGCCTGCCGGAGCTTGATTTCACGATGCTGCGTCACGAGCACGATGGGGGCCAAGCTCAGGGGAAACGACAGGAATTTCCGATGCGTTTTGCCGAGCCGTCGTGACGATGCTTATACGCGAACCGCGCGGTCGCGGTCCCCTGAGAAAAATCGCTTAGCACTCTGCCTTTCTCTTTCGAAGGCCGCCGGATACAGCTCGTCCGGTGGGGGGAACGAGGCTACAAAGACCCCAGCTTTAGGTACCATGCCCGGCGCATTGCAGGTGGAACCATGAATCCGATGATCGACATTCTCCGTTCGGAGCTCGAGCGACTCTTTTCGCTCGACGAGATGACCTCGATCACCGAGCGCCTGCTCGGCCTCGATCCCGAGGATGTCGGTGGCAAGACCGGCAAGGCCAGCTTCGCGAAAGCGCTCGCCGAGCGTTGTGTCGACGCCGACCGCATCGACGCTCTGGTCGATGTCCTCCTGGCATCGCGACAAGGGGTAGACCCGCGGGTGCGTGACGTCGCTTGCCTCTTCGGCAAGGAGGAAATGGGGCCCGGCGAGAGTCTTGGGCCGTTCGACGTCATTCGCAAGCTTGGCGAGAGTCCGCTCGCCGTCGTGTACCTTACCCGGCGAGGGGGGCAAGAGCGCGTCCTCAAGGTGCTTCGTCGCGAAGCATCGCGCGACAAGCGCGCGGTGCATCGTTTCCTCACCGCCACGCGGATGGTTGCGGCCGTCGGCCATCCGGGCCTCCCGCAGGGCGTCGAAGCGGGAGAAACCGATGGCGCGTACTGGGTGACCTACCTGGCGACGGATGCGCAGCCGCTCAGCGCGCGTTTCTCGCGGACGGGTCCGGCGCACTTCACGGAGACGAAGTCGCTGCTTCTTGGCATTCTCGAACCGCTCGCGGCGCTCCACAAGGCGCGAATCGCGCATGGGGACCTCAAGCTCGAGAACGTCCTCGTCGGCCGGTTTGCGTCGAGCCCGACAGCCGCCGCGGAGACTGGCGTGCTTGTCACGCTGGTGGACTTCGGCACGGATCGTTTGCGTCCCCGGTCCGTGGGCTCGAATGGTCATGGGGGGGCGTTCGCCGTCTTCGGCTCTTCGAAGACGATTGCTCCCGAGCAGGTGCGGGGGCAACGCGCCGACGCGGCCACGGACGTCTACGCGTTCGGGGCGATGATGTATGAGCTTCTCTCGGGACGGCCGGTCTTTTCATACGAGACGACGACGGACGCCGCGCTGGCCCATCTGACGAGCGCTCCCGAGCCGCCGAGCAGCAAGGCGCCGCGCGGCTGGGTAAGCAAGGAAATCGACCAGTTCGTCCTGTCTCTTCTGGCGAAGGAGCCGGGCCGGCGGCCGAGGGACGCCTCGGTGGTGCTCGACACGCTCGAGTTGCTCGGACGCGCTTCAGCGAGCGCTCGCCCCTCAGGTCAGGAATTTCCGGAGGGCCGCCTGACGACGCTCATCGAGCTCCTGGTTGCGGCGCCGGATGATGCCGACACCGCAATCGCGTTGGAGAAAGCAGTCGAGGAAGGCGCGGATCCGACCCGGGTCGCCGAAGCCTTCGAAACTGCTGCAAGCGTGGTTGCCGAGCTCGATCCGGAAGAAGGTGAGGAGGCCGAAGCTGGAGGCGACCCCGAAGCCCTCGAGATCAAGAAGTCGCTCTTGTTCCGCGCGGCCCGCATCTTCCACCTGGACGTCGAGGACAACGAGCGCGCAGAGAGCGTCTACACGGACATCCTCGCCCTCGATCCCAATGACGAGATCGCGCTTCTCACTCTGGACGAAGTTCGAAAATCGCTGGGCAAGTACGCGGAGGTCGTCGAATCACTCATCGGCCGCAGCGAAGACGCGGCGCCAGGAGAGGAACGAGCGCGTGTTTTCGCCGAGCTTGGACGCCTGTGCGGCACCGAGATGCAGGACGCGGAGCAGGGGATCCTGGGGTACGCGCGCGCGCTCTGCGAGACGCCGATGACGCACGAGTACGCCGCCGAGATCGAGCAGCTCGCCGAGACGCGGCCACAGCTCTGGAACGACGTCGTGGCGGCGCTCGGCGATGGGCTCGACTCCGAGACGCTGTCGTCGACGGAGCGCAACAAGCTGCTGGCCTATTGCGGACGCTGGTACGAGCAGAAGCTCTCGCGGCCCGATCTGGCGCTTCGCGCGTATCAGCAGATCGTCTCGACCGAACCCGCGAACGAAGAGGCGTACGAAGCGTTGGCCAGTCTCTACCGCAAGGCGCACCAGTGGCCAGAGCTCGCGAGCGTTCTTGTCGCAAGGGCGAGCGCGGCGGGCGCATCGCCTCGCGCCCGAGATGCACGCGCGGATGCGGCAGAGGTGTACGAGCAAAGGCTGAACGACGATGCACGCGCCAAAGAGCTCTTTGGTCTCGTCCTCGCCGAAGACCCGGGACACGCGAAGGCCGTCGACGGAATGGCAAGCATCGCGGAGCGCACGGGGGACTTTCGGTCCCTCGTGGTCGTTCTCGAGCGACGGGCGGAGTCGCGCCGGGGCCGCGAGAAGGCCGATGCGTTGCTGAAGGTGGCCGAGGTCTACGAGGAAAACCTGGGGGATTTGCCGGAGGCCACGCGTCGGTACGAAGCCGTCCTCGCCATCGAGCCTCAAGACCTCACGGCCCTTAAGGGGCTCGACCGCATCTACGGCCGGACTGGCAAGTACCGTGAGTTGGTCGACAACCTCGAGACCCAGGTCGCGATCGCCGCGACGCCCCGGCAGAAAATCAACCTCTACGAGCGGATGGCGGCACTTCAAGAGGAGGAGTTCCTCAACCATGCTCGGGCGGCAGAATGCCGTGAGCTCCTGCTCAAAATCGACCCGAACAACGACGCGGCGCTGTCGGCCCTTCCGCGCCACTACCGCGCGCTGGAACAATGGGAGGCGCTCGAAAAGATCCTGGAGCACCACGCGAAGGTCACGACCGACGCGGCCCGTGTCGTCGACCTGCTTTCGCAGCGCGCGCGTGTCCTTGCCGAGAACGTCGGTTCGCCCGACCGCGCGATGGTCGTGTACGAGCAGGTGCTCGAGCAGCAGCCGACTCACGCGGAAGCATTGGAAGCGCTCGCGGGTCTTCGCGAGCAGGCGGGAGACGCCGCGGCGGCACTGTCGGC
>JALYHX010000378.1 GCA_030776305.1 Myxococcota bacterium | reverse complement strand
GTCTTCACATGCAACGCATTCTCCGCGGGCTCCACATCCACGGCGTAGGACCCGTAGGGGCCGGACCCCCTGGCTGGCGCCGGAGCGCTCTTGACCTTCGCGCCCGGGGGCAACCGCACCACCCAGTCATCTTCATGCGTCCACTGCGCATGCAAGCGGATGTCGAGCGTGCGACTCGCGAGCGGTGCAAAGTCGCGGACCATGTGTTCTTTGCGGTTCAGCGGGACGGTGAGCGTGTCGCCGTCCGTACGGGCGAATTGCGGCGTCTTTGCGCGCACGTGGATCGTCACGCGCTGCTCGACATCTTCCAGGTTGCCCGTGTCCGTCGCCACGAGCTCGCTGCCCGGCAGCAGGGATGCGATGGCCTGTTGCATGCGTTGTTTGCGCGTCGCTGCCGCGTGGAAGCGCACCCGCCACTCCGCCGCTTCGACGCCGCTCACTTGGACCCGCCAATCCACCTGCGCCGCGCCATCGGGCGCGAGGACAGCGTCCAGCCGATGCGTGCTCAGGCTCGCGCTCGCGGGGGGGTCGGGCAGATGCACGAGCTTGGCCGCCCCTTCGTTGACTTGGAGCGCCATCGCGCCGCGGTCCATCGCCGGTAACTCGAGCGACCCGGTGTACTCGGCCGTGCCGTCCAGATAGAGATCGAGCGACGGGACATACGCGATCATGTGGTCGAAGGGCGCGAGGCTCGCGGGGCTCGTCTCGATGTCCCCCTTGTTGCCCGTGCGCACGATGACCGGCGTCGCCTTGATGCCGAGCGCTCGGAGCATCGTGACGATGAGCGTTGCTTTGTCTTTGCAGTCGCCAAAGCCACGCGCAAAAATCTGCGCGCATCGGTACGGCTTGTAGCCGTGAATGCCGAATTCCAGGGCGACGTAGCGCGTGTTCTGCACGACATAGTCGTAAATGGCGCGGACCTTCGCGGCCTCGTCGCGAAGCCCGGCCGTCAACGTCTCCGCGCGTCGGCGGACCTCGTCGTCCGGGACGAACTGGTCCTTCACCAGCCCCCAGTACCAGCGCCCCATCTCGTCCCAGGACTTGTACGTCGAAACGTGAACGTGCCCGAGCACCTCCGCCCACGGAGGCTGCTGCGGCTCCTGCACCATGGCCGGCGCGTCTCGCAGCACGAACCGGAAAATCCGCGTGTCGCCATGCTCTTCGACGGTGCGCTGCAACCCGGGGATGCGGGGTTCGTTGAAATAGAAAGTCCGCGACTTCGGTGTCATCAGCACGTATTCGGCTTGCGCCACCGCTTCGGTGCTCTGCATGTAAGCCACTTCACCGAAGTAGTCGGCGAACGCGTTGCGCTGCGCCACGTCCTCGACCCGGTATTGCACCTCGACGACATCACCCGGCTCGAGGCGCGGGAAGCGCACGTAGTAGCGGCGAGCCGTCGTATAAATGGCGAGCGCCGGGTCGTCGGCCATCGAGCCCGCGCCACTCTCCACGGCATCGTCCACGCTTCCGTCTTTGCGGTAAACGCGCGCCGCGCGAAGCTGAACGGTCTGGCTGTCGGTTTCGTATTGGAAGTCGTACTCGCGCGAAGCCGCAGCCGCTGCGTCGGTCAGGGGCTGGTAGACGACTTGATGGAAGCGGCTCGCGAGGCCGTTGGGAAAGACCGTCGACACTTGCAAGTCGACGAACGAGCGGCGCGCCTGGCCTCCGGCAGGAAGAGAGCGAGCGGCGAGGAATTCGCTCGGAAGGTGCGCATACTGCTCGTCGGGGCGGGGTCTCGTCGGCTCGGTGTGAGCAACCTCATCGCGCACCTCCTTGGCCTGTGGCATCAGCTCGAGCACACGCTTCAGCAGCCGGAGCTGCTCGTCGCGTTCTCCCGCGAGGGCGTATGCGGTCGCGAGCTCACGCAGCAATTCCGGATCGTCAGGAACGAGAGCCGCGGCCGCGCGGTACAGACCGATGGCTCGGGGACGATCGCCCAAGCGCATCCACACCTGAGCCGCGGACCTCAGGACCGCCGCGCTGTCCGGATCGGTTGCGACGAGGCGATCGATCCAGCGCGCCGCAGCCGCCGTGTCGCGTCGAGCGACCGCGAGCTCGATCCGAGAGCGCGCGAACGACGGGTCGTCGAAGCGCACCTGGGTGTACCTTTCCGCGACCTCATCGGCTTCAGTTTCGCGTCCCTGGTCGCGAAGGGATGCTGCCACCGCGCGGAGCAAGGCGACGCTCCGCGGTCGGCGCGCGAGTGCATGCTCGAGGAGCGCCAGTGCCGTGTCGCGGAGGCCGGCTTCTTCGTAGGCCTCCGCTCTCGCGAGCGTCGCCGGCAAATTGTCCGGGTCGAGCGCGAGCACACGATCGACATAGGGCACCGCATCGCGCCAATTGATCCCCGCGCGCGCCGATGCTGATCGCGCGAGCAATACGTCGATCTTCTCTTCTTGCGTCGACGGGCCACTTGCCACGAGCGCCTCCGCCTTTTCGATCCACCACGTCCGCTGGTTTCGACTCTCGGCCAGCTCGGCGGCCAAGAGCATCCGTGGGATCGTCGGCGCCTTCTCGGCGGCCTTGCGGGCGAGCTCCCGCGCGCGGTGCTCGGTAGGATCGTCCGAACCCGTGGCGCCAAGGTAGCGGGCGTACGCCTCGAGCGTCGCCGCGTCGCCGGCATGGGATAGGCGCTCGAACGCCTGCACCGGTCCCTCGACCCGCCCGACCGTTTTTCCCGACGTCGCTCGACCCGGGTCCCCTGCGCCGGTCGAATGGGCCGGGTCCGGGTCGACTTCGAGACGCTCGTCCGGCGATCCATCCGCGGCGGCGACGCGGAGCGAAAGCATCGGTGCGCGCTCGTCGCCACAGACCTTCGCGGTCAGCCGATTGTATCCCGGACGCAACGTAACCGTGACCGCGAACCGGTCGGAGTCGAGATCGCGGTACTTTTCGTCGCGGAGTATCGATGTGCCATTCCAGAAGAGATGCACGGCCCCCGTCGCCCCGGCCCAGATCGAAATCGGGCGGGCGGCGGCGCTCGCATGCGCATCGCGGACGAACGTCGTGACGTACACGCACGAGTTCTCCGAGGGACGAACGAAAGCGCCGAAGTCCACCCAGCCATATGGCGAATCGGCCGGGAGCATCCGCCAGCGAACTGGTTTGTGGTCCTTGCCGTCGTGGTCCCGGGTGAGGTTGATCGGCAGCCCCTGTTCTTTTTCGGGATCGTAAGTGGTGTCGAAGCCCGACTTGCCTTCGTTCTCGAACGGGCCAACGACCATCCACCGACCGACGAAACCGAGGCGTGCAATGCGCGCACGGGCGCCATCGAGGTCGCCTCGACGACGTCGTGCATACGCCTCAAGCAGCGACGCATACGCCCGCACGGGCGGGGGCTCGCCCGCATCGACGGCCACGTCGTGCAGTACCTCCTCGACCTCGATCGGATCACCGCGGTCCCATTCGCTCCAGAGCTTGCGCAGCGCCACATAAGCGAGCGGCCCGAACGCGGCGATGACCTCGGCGTGGAGCTTCGCGACCCGAGGCAGCCGGTCCGAGACGTTCGCGCGCGCGTGCGTGGAAAGCATGGCCAGCGCAAACGCGAGGAGCGGCGCGACCGCAACCGAGCGGGACAAGAACACGGGGCGGGACTTTCTGCGTCGAAAGGGGTTTGCGTCAAGCCCAGCGGTGACGCAACCCGGACCAGCGGACAGGACGTGCACCACAGCCACCTGACGTCGCACCTGAGCCTAAAACCCGAGTTTGTCCGAAAGGTAGTCGGGCACGCGGTCGGCAGCGATCCGCTCTTGTCGGCCCGTGTCGCGATCGCGGACGGTCACCGACTGATCTTTCAGCGACTCTCCGTCGACGGTGAAGCAGAATGGGCATCCTGCCTCGTCCATGCGCGCGTAGCGTTTGCCAATGCTTGCCTTCGCGTCGGTCTCGATGAAACCGGTCTTGGCGAATCGCTGAAGAAGATCGGTGTGAATCTTGTCGGCGATCTCGGGCATTCCGTCCTTGTTGACCAACGGAAAAACGGCGGCCTTGATGGGGGCGAGACGCGGAGCAAGTCGCAGGACTTCCGGGCTCGGGCGCGCGGGGTCTTCGGCGTAGGCTTCGCAAAGGATTGCGAGCACGCCTCTGTCGAGACCAGCGGCCGGTTCGACGACGTGCGGGATGTACTTCTCTCCCTTGCGCGAGCCGTTCGGCAGCAGCTCGCCCCGGTCCGAATCGAAGTACTCGAGCTTGATCTTGCTGTACTCTTGATGCTGCCGAAGATCGAAGTCCGATCGGTGCGCGACCCCTTCGAGCTCGCCGAAGCCCGGAAATGTGAATGGGAAGCGATATTCGATATCGCTCGTGCCGGCCCCATCCCGAGCATAGTGCGCGAGCTCGTCCCGTTCGTGGGGGCGAAGCTGCAGGTTCTTCCCATCCAGGCCGAGGCCTTTCCACCAGCTCAACCTGGTGTCCGTCCAAAAGCGGTACCAAGCGTGGGCTTCGGATGGATGGCAGAAGAACTCGATCTCCATGAGCTCGAACTCCCGCGATCGAAACGTGAAGTTGCGCGGAGTCACTTCGTTGCGGAAGGCCTTTCCCACCTGGGCGATGCCAAACGGAACGCGTACTCGCGTCGTGTCGACGACGTTCTTGAATTGAACGAAGATGCCTTGTGCCGTTTCAGGTCGCAGGTATGCCACGTCCGAGTCGGTCGCCGTCGCACCGACGTACGTCTTGAACATGAGATTGAACGCGCGCGGCTCGGTCAGCGTCCCCACTTTGTCCGCGTCCGGTGCCAGGACCCGCGGCCAGAGCGATTTGGGCACCCCGGTAAGCGAGATCACCACGACGTCGCCGTAGGCTTTCTCCGCCTTTTTTTTCTGTTTGGTCTCGCTCGGCGTGTCGGCCACGAATGCGAAGAAGGGTTTGCCTTCGTCGCTCGGAGCCAATCGTGCCCCCTCCTCGCCTGCGGGCGCTGGACTCGAAAGCGCGCCCGGCGCCCACGTCGGCACGTAGAGGCTCACATGATCGAATCGATAGCGTGCCTTGGTCTCGCGGCAGTCGACCATGGGGTCGTTGAAGGCCGTGACGTGACCGCTGGCCTCCCACACGCGCGGATGCTGGACAATACACGTGTCGATGGGAACGATGCGAACGGGCTCTCCATTGGGTCCGGGCTGTCCGCCGCACGGATTCATGACGACGTCCTCCCACCAGGCATCGCGAAGGTTGCGCTTGAGTTGTGCGCCGAGCGGTCCGTAGTCCCAGAATCCGTTGATTCCTCCGTAGATCTCGGACGCTTGATAAACGAACCCGCGGCGCTTGCAGAGCGCCATAATCTTGGGCATCGACTTTGCGGTATCGGACATGGCGTTCGGACTCTACCCTCGACCGTGCCGTTCCTCGATGAGAACGAGAGCTGGCAACGTCAATCTTTCGCGCTATCTGTGAACCCGTTACCCCGCGACGAGCGGCGCGGAAACTTCGCATGCAGCCTCGCCCGGAGATGACCACACCCGCAGTCGGGGTTCCACATGACACCCGGGCGCCCACGTCGCTCTCCGCCGCATTGCACGGCGGGGCCCTGCGGGGCTTGGTCAAGACGCTTCGGCCGCATCAGTGGGTCAAGAACCTCTTCGTCTTGGCGCCGATCGTCTTTTCGAAGGATGTCTTGATCCACACGGCGCAAGGGCCGGCACTCAACCTCTTCGTGACGGGACGCGCGCTCGCCGCGACGGGGGTCTTCTGCTTGCTCGCCGGCGCCGTGTACACGATCAACGACCTGGTCGACGTCGAGGCGGATCGCGCGCACCCGCTCAAGCGAGGCCGCCCGATCGCAAGCGGTCTCGTGCCGCCAGGTCTCGCGCGCGCGATGGCCGCGGGCCTCGTCGCGATTTCACTCGTCGCCGCATACCTCCTGGCGCCGGCGCTTGCTCTCATCGCGGTCGTCTACTTCGGCGAGAATGTCGCCTACAGCTTCAAGCTGAAGAAGTTTGCATTCATCGACGTCGCACTCATCGCGTTCGGCTTCGTATTGCGCGTCCTGGCCGGAGGCATCGCCACCGATGTTCCCGTCTCGGCGTACATGCTCGGGTGCACCGCGCTCCTGGCGCTGTTTCTCGGCTTCGGCAAGCGTCGCCACGAGGTGGCGCTCGAGAATGCCGGAAAGCAGCGCGCGGCACTCGAGACGTACACGCCACGCTCGCTCAACGTCGCCCTTGCCGTGACGGGTACGGCGACACTAGTCACGTACGTCGCGTACACGCTGGATCCCGCGACGCGCACGTTTTTCAACTCGAACTATCTCTGGCTGACGGCACCATTCACGGCGTTCGCGTTCGTGAGGTTCCTGCTGCTCGTCAGCGGCCGCGCGGGGCGCGGGGTCAGGGCAGAGTCGCCGACCGAGGAAATGCTGCGCGACGTCCCGTTCGTGCTCATCCTCTTGTTGTGGGTGGCGGTCGTCATCGCCGTTGTCTACAAGCTTCGACCGAATGCGTGAACGATTCGTCTCTCCTCAGCCTGGCAGCCAGTCGAGCGAGAGGCTCGCCGCCAAGCCAGGAGCATGGGGAGAGCTTGCGTTGACCCTGCCCGTCTTCCTCGCGTACCACCTCGGCGTCGCCTTCTTGAACGTATGCAACGCCAGCGACGTCGTCACGTCGGCAGTCCTCTCGCTCGCTCACGGCGATCGAGCGATGTACTTCGGACTGACTGCGATTGCTGGGGCAGCGATGATCGCTGTCTTCGCCATGCTCGGCCGCGGACAAGCGCCCCGCGCGCGCAAATTGCTGCAGATCGCCATCGAAGGGGCCGCCTATGCCCTTGCGATGAGTGCGGTGACGTCCTGGGTAGTCGGTAAACTATTTGCGGGACCGTCCGCGCGAGGCGTGGAGGGTCCGTTCGTCGGTTTCGTCATGTCTCTCGGCGCGGGCTTCTATGAAGAGCTCGCATTCCGCGTCGTGCTGTTCGGGCTCGGCGCGAAGGTCTTGGTGTGGGTTTTCGCGCGACAGCGGGTCGGCCTGGTGGTCGATACGCTGGGGCCTGGATTCAAAGGCATGCTGATCATGGTCGTCTGGGCGATCGTGTGCGGTGCAACGTTCAGCGCGATGCACTACGTCGGGTCGCTCGGGGATGCGTTCGACATGCGGTCGTTCGTCGCGCGCGCCGTGCTGGGTCTCGCACTGACGTTCGTCTACGTGACACGCGGATTTGCCGCCGCGGTCTGGACGCACGCGCTCTACGACATCTCGGTGCTGGTTCTCTAGCAAGAAACCGAATCACAGCAGCTTGACGTGGCCGATGCTGTACCTGCCGTCACCATAAAGCGGTCGCACGCCGAGCATGTCGTAACCGGCAGCCAGCGCCGACGGAGGAACGTTGCTCTGGACGACTCGAAGTCCGTCCGCTCCCTCGAACACGCCCCACGCGACCTGACCCACCGGGACATCGTTCTTGTAGAAGATGACTTGGTAGCGATCGTTGTGATCGGCGCTGACCTCAATGGTCGGGGAATGCTGCATGCCACCGAGAGCGATCCTCAGCTCGGAACAGGTGGGGGTGCAGTGCAAATGGAAGTTCCCTGGTGCATCCCATGGCGTTCCATCGGGACGCGGGGTGTCGATGTCGGAGAGCGACAACATTCCGGCGAGCGGAGCGGAAGAGTTTCGCTTCGGCACGAACGGGGAAATTCGGGCGGCAAGTCGGACCTCGGCCATTGCCGTGGCCGTGAGCAACGTCGTTGCCATCGCGATTCCGAGTCCGGTCGCGGCAACGGAGTACCGTAGCGATCGGGCTTGTGGCTGAAGAACGTCCCGATCGACGCGGTTGCAAGTGTACGCGCGAGCCGCGAGAGCGATGAGGACCGTGTCGAACGGGATTCGGTAGCGCGCCTCCCCCAGCGAGGCAGCCGCCACTACAAACATACCGAAGATGACGGCGGTGAAGAGGGACTCCACGTCTCCGAGCTCACGTTTTTGAGTCATGCGACGGACGTTGAGCCCCCACATCGCCAAGCCCGGAACCAACACGAAGACGAGGAAGAGCTGTTTGAGGATGGTCGCCCGCCGTGCGGGCAGGAGTGCATAGTCCTCCGGCCAATAGGGGAATCCGAACAGGTCGAGTGCGTTGCCCAGCGAGACCACCAGGAAATCGAACGGGTGTTCGACGAAGCGATCCGCGACCCAGGAAAGGACCCGCCCCGTGTCATAAAGCGATGTGGGAACCACTGCGGTGCCCACGTAACCGTGGTGGGCCCGCGCTGGGGGATACCAATAGTTCATCCCGGCCGACGGTTGGTCGTCGCGCGGTCTGAAGTACAAGCCTGCCACGTCCGGTGCGTGGCCCAGTGCCAGATTCATCGCGCTGTTGCTCGAGCCCGGGCAGAAATGGCCCAGGAGAGAAGTACAGCGGCTCGTGAGCGGCACCATCACCACGAGAAGGCCGAGGAGACCCCCCGCAAGTCCTAGCAATGCATCTCTTTGCCTTCGCCGCAGCCATCGCGCGCTCATCCAGAGTCCGACAAACAGCGCCACCGGCAGAGCGTTCGGGCGAAAAGAGTAGGCAAGCGCCCACGCCAATCCGCACACGACGCCGCTCAGCACCCGCCAACGCGCGAACACTGTGGCGCTCGATGCCAGGGAGTCATTCGCGGACGACCACCTGCCCATGACGAGCGCGGCGACGGTCGTCCACACGGCGACGACCACCGCAAACTGGAAGAGTTGCTCGGCAAGAAAAAAGCCTCCGTAGTGAATGAAGCCGAAATGGAGCGCGCTCATCGTCAGTGCGATCCATCCAGCGCGCGGCCCCCAAGCGAGACGCGCCGTATGCGCAACGATCAGCGGAACCGCGCTCGAAAGCACGAACTGCCACGCGGCGGCCGAACCCAACGTCGGATCATAAATGAGATTGAGCGCGAAGAAGGCCGACGTCCCAGGAGGCCACAGCGTGTGAAAAAATTGCTGTCGGCCATTGGGGTCGACCAGAAGCTCGGCGAGTGCCGTGATCGGCATGCCGTCGCTGTAGACATGGTTCCGGGGGTGATGCGCGTCGAGAATATAAGCTCTGCGCGCGATGAGACCGACGCAGTATGCGACCACCCCGAGCATCGGAAGTAATCTCCCCCCGAAGACATCGGAAACAACGCGGACGATCCGAGGTCTCATTTTTCATCCGCCGCCGAATACGACCCTTGCAAGCGCCGTATGCTTCGGCCCGGCATTGCCAAGCTCAGTTCGATACAGTGTGAGACCAGCTGCCCCGCATTCGGCGGAGATCGCGGCGAGCCCCTCCCGAAGCCAACGTCGCGAATCATAAGGTCGCTTGAGCCGAGCAAGGGTCACGTGAGGGCGGAATGGGCGGTCGTCGGGCGCAACGCCGAACTTGCCGGCCAGCTCGCCGACTCTCCGCGCGAGCTTCGCCAGACGGCCGCTCGCGTCCTCCAGCTCGACCAAGACGACCCGCGCCGCCTCGATCGTCGGGAATGCCTCGAGCCGGGACACGCAAGGTTGGAGGCCCTCCATGCCCTCGACGAGCGGTCGAAGCGCATCCCCGAGTGTTATGACCGCCTCGCCCGGCAATTCGGCCATGAACTTCAGCGTGACGTGCATATGCGTTGCGTCGACCCATGTCGCGCTCGGTGCGCCCCGTGCCATGCGAAGACGGTCGGCAAACCGTGCCAGGCATCGACGGCTCGTTGCGTCGAGATCCAGCGCCACAAATGCGCGGATTGTCTGCCGCGCCTCGTCCGCCATCATCGTCACTGTTCGCCGGTGCCCGCCGCTTCGCGTGACCGTTCGGGTACACGGGAGGCACAAAGCTCGCGAAGCAGCTGTAGTCCTCCGTAAGCGGCGAGCGTCTGGACTTGCGCCCGGTCGCCCCTGAAAACGCGGTGCTTGACCTCGGTCGCTCCGTCGGGATGCGCAAGCGCGATGTACACCGTTCCGACTGGCTTCCCGTCACTGCCTCCGCTGGGGCCGGCGATTCCGGTCAGCGACAGGGCGACGTCCGCTCCCGATACGCGCTTTGCGCCGTCTGCCATCGCGGCTGCCACCTCCGAGCTGACCGCGCCGTGCCACCTGAGCGTTTCCTCGTTCACTCCAAGGATGCTCGATTTGGCGCTGTTCGCGTAGGTCACCGCGTCCAGCAGGAGAAAGTCACTCGCACCTGGTTCGCGCGTCATCATATGCCCCACGAGTCCACCGGTGCACGACTCGGCGATGGCGAGTGTCCAGCCGCGCGCACGCAATGCACGGCCCACGATCCCGGCGAAGGTGTCGTCGGCGTCGCCGAACACGTAGGTGCCGAGCCGCGCCCGCACTTCAGCGGTGGCGCGTTCGCAGATGTCTCGCGCAGCCGCGAGCGACGCGCCACGCGCGAGCACCTTCACCTCGATTTCTGGGAAGTGGGCGCGATATCCGATCGTCGTTCCCGGAAAGGCTCGTTCGACCCCCGCGAGCCTCTCACCGACAACGCTCTCGCCGAGGCCGAACGTGCGCAGGTGCGACTGGAAAAGGTTGTTGGGTGCGAGAGCCCGGATGCGCGGTGCCACCTCTTCTTCGAACATCGACTTCATCTCTCGCGGAACCCCCGGCATGAAGTAGGCGACGCATCCGTCGAAGCGAACACCGAAACCCGGCGCGGTCCCGACGGGATTCGGGAGAATGTCTGCGCCTTCCGGGAAATCGGCTTGCTTGGCATTCGAGGCGGGCATCGTGCGCCCCAGCCTTTCGAAACGCCGCTGAATCTGTTCGAGTGACAGGTCGTCGCGTACGAGGCGAACGCCGAGAGCATTCGCCACGGCCTCGGTCGTCAAGTCGTCCGTCGTCGGCCCCAGACCACCGGTCGCTACGACGACCCGTGTGCGCCCGACCAGGCCGCCGAGCGCCGAGACGATGCGCGGTCGGTCGTCGTCGATGGTGAGGTGCTCGACTACTTCGAAACCGATGGCCGAGAGTTCGGCGGCAAGCCACGCGGCATTCGAGTTCACGAGCTCGCCGCGGGTCAGCTCCGTCCCGATGGACAGCACCGCGCAGGTCATGGGGACCACCAGCCTAGCAGCAACTATAAAAACGGCGCGCCTGCACAATCGCGGGCGGAGGCGGTCGAAGCGGAATCACCCGCAGTCGCCAGGGGGAAGGCAGCTGGCGGGCAAGCTACGGGGGGTACGCGCAACGGACGCCGACCCGGGGGTCACGCGCGGACGGCTGCAGCTCGAGCCTGGCCCAGATGCGCAAGTCACTCGCCAATGAAGTCTGCCAGGAACCTCCCTTCGCGACGCCGAGCTCCGGATGTTGCGCGTCCGGCGCTACCCATTCGGCGACGTTGCCGGCCAAGTCGTGCATTCCGAGGGGTGAATTGCCATCCGGGTGCGCGCCGACCGTATCCGGGCCATCCGCCGCCATCGCGCATGGGCCGGTGCTCAAGCCCCAAGCCGCCCGACGGCACACGGCGCCGGTGTCGCCCCAGGGGTAGCGACGGGACGGGTTGGCGCCGGAACCGGCGGCGACGATCCATTCGGCCTCTGTTGGCAAACGGCCGCCGCGTGACGAGCAAAACGTGGCGGCCTCATCGCGCGTCATCGCGCGGGCCGCGCGCGCAGCATCACGATCGAATCCATCGTGGGCGAGACCCCATTGGCCTTGGGTGACCTCGTATGCGCTGATGCGAAACGATTGAACACGGATCGACCGAGGCGGGACGCGCCCCTCCGCTTCCCAATCGGAGGGTCCGATCGCAATTGCAACCGCGGGGAAGGCTACGCGCTCGTCTGGTGCATCGCAGCCGTGGTTCGTGGCTTCCAGCGGCGACGGGCACGTATCCCCGACCACCACGCAACGTGCAGCCCTTGCCACGAATCCCGCGCCGCAACGTGCCCCCTGACCCTTGCCCGTTACGGCGACGCCAAGCACCACGGCGACCGCGACAGCAGAAAGTACGATCGCGACCGCAATCGCGCGCACCACGACGAATTGTCGCACGGGTGTCACGGGCCAGGATAGGTCCTAAAGTGTCTCACCATGACGGTCATCCGCCTCGCATTCTCTCCAGACAGCGATGACCTCTTCATGTTCTGGCCCCTCCTGGCAGGAAAAGTGGCTAGCGAAGGGCTCACCTTCGAAGCCGAGCGCGCCGACACCGAAGCGCTGAATGACCGCGCCTCCGAGAGCGATCTGGACCTCATTGCAGTCTCAATCGCACGCTGGCCGTCGATCGCCGACCAGTACTTGCTGCTTCCGCACGGGATGTCGGTGGGGCGAGGGTATGGGCCGATCGTCGTCGCCGAGCGTGCGCGCGACCTGACATCGTTGCGGGGTGCGCGCATCGGCGTGCCTGGACTACGGACGACGGCATACATGGTTCTTCGCCTGCTCCTGCCGGATTTCGAGCCCGTGGTGGTGCCCATCACTCCTTATGCGCGCGCTTTCGAGGAGCTTCGCGCGCGACGGGTCGAAGCCGTGCTCCTCATTCACGAGGGCCGCTTGACCTACGAGCGTGAAGGTGCGGCGCGCGTGTGCGATGTGGGACAAGTCTGGGCAAGCGTGACCGGGGGGCTACCACTTCCACTTGGTGGCAACGCCGTGCGCCGAGCACTCGGATCCGAGCTCGTGAGCCGGGTATCGCGGGTATGCCGCGCATCGATCGCTTGGGCATTGGAACATCGCGACGAGACGATGCAGGCGCTGCTCGACCGCGAGTCGCGCGCCGACCTCGCACTGGACCGACCCACGCTCGACCGGTATCTCGCCATGTATGCGAACGCCGACACACTCGATGCTCCCGCGGACGTGAGGCGGGCAATAGACGAACTTTACAGCCGCGGGCACCGCGCGGGCCTTCTCGAGCGCGCCATTTGCGCGGAGTTCGCGACCTGACACCTCCGCGGCTGGGCGAGCGTTTACCCCTGCAATGCGTGGTAGGGTTTGCTGACATGTGGCAGAAGTGACTGTGGCGAGGTCCCCCTTCAGAAGCCCCGTCGCCGTCGGCGCCATTGGCGTCGTATGGGTCGCGGGCTGCGGCGGCGCAGATCCCTCACAGTCGACGGGCGAGTCCGTCGTTCATTCGTCGAGCGCGATCCAGGGGGGGACGGCAGACACGACGCACGACTTCGCAGTGGGTGTCATCGAGTCCATCAACCAAGGAGTGTCCTTCTGCTCGGGTGTTCTACTCGCTCCGAATCTCGTCGCCACCGCTCGGCACTGCGTCTCGCAGCTCACGTCTCCGCAGATCGATTGCGCTACGTCGATGTTCACGAGCACTCTGCCGACGACGAATCTTCTCGTCATCCGCGGCGCGGGAATCCACAGCAATCCACCCTATGCGGTGGCCAAGGTCATCGTTCCAGCGCCGGCGGGCGTGTGCGGGAACGACATCGCGCTCCTCATCCTCGCGCAGAGCATCTCGCTCCCCCAATACGTGACACCGACGATCCACCCGCCGATGACCGATCACCGGGCATACACGACCTCTGTCACGGCGATCGGCTACGGCGTGGAGGCGCCCACGGACACGACCGGAACGTCCGCCGGCGTGCGGCGCATCAGACAAAACATCAATCTCTCGTGCATTCCCAACGACAAGACGTTTACGGATTGCTTCGGTTTTCAGAACGCGCAGCAGTACCTCTCGGCGAATGAGTTCGAGGGCGGTGACGGAACCTGCGAGGGAGACTCGGGATCGGGCGCCTTCGACCAGGGAAGCTTCAACAATGGCAAATGGGTCGCTTTTGGCGTTCTGTCGCGCGGCGGCGCAGACACCGAGGGGGGGACCTGCCTCGGGTCCGTTTACACCCGGTTCGATTCCTGGGCTGCTCTTCTGACCGACGCTGCCAGGCAGGCGGCGTCGATGGGTGGATACCCGCCCCCGACCTGGAGCGGTCTGCGCCCGGACGCGGGCAGTGCGTCGGCGGACGCCTCCCCGGCGGCTGGCGTCGCCGCCTGCCTGACCAGTGGCACCACATGCGGCGCGGACACGGATTGCTGCTCGACGAGCTGCATGTCGTATGGCAACGCGCCGTATACCTGCGCTTGCGATGACGCTCAGAACAAGTGCGGGCCCGGCTACCGTTGCGACCGGAGTCTTTGCGTGTTGCCAGCCGACGCTGGCCATGCCGCGACCGTGCATGCGGGGTGCGCCGTCAGTCCTCTCGGATCGCGTAGCCAGTTTCCATGGCGCGGAACAGTCCTCACGCTCGTTTCGGCCGCGCTGGCCCGAGTCCGGCGAAGGCGCCGCGAATGTCGGAATTCCGACAATTCGGGTGCACCGGGCAATGCCTGACCCGTTTGGAGCATCAGAGCCATCGATGCGCGCTGGCGCATACACACCGGATTTGCTCAGGTTCAAGTGATGAACATCTCTCTGCCCGATGCGAAGGTGATGCCGGATGCGAAGGTGCGCGAGCTTCACGCGCGCGCTCGCTACGATGCGCTCCGTCGCCGTGTCTTCGAAGACATGGGCCGCACGTCGGCCCGCTGGCGGCTCACCTGGATCTTGCCGTTCCACGCCCTCGTCATTGCTCTCCTAGTGTTCCGGGGAGAGTCGGCTCCTCGCGCGCTCGCCCAGGCGGTCGTGGTCAGCGTCATCGGTGTCCTCTTCGTCGCGCGCTTGCTGTCGAGTGACTGGCGACTGAGGGTGGGGTCGTTCATCATCGGCAGTTTTGGGTACTTCGTCCTGCTTGCGACGACGGGCGGCCTTGCCAGTCCGCTGCTCGTGACGGGCGCGTTCATGATCGTGGCTGCCGCCATGGCGCTGCGCGATCCACCTTGGTTGCGCCAGATCGTGTTCGTCATATTTCTTCTCGGCTTCGGCGCGCTCGCCCTTCTGTCGCGGACGGTTGTCGGCGCTCTCGAGGGGCCTCTTGCCTCTTCGGGGGGCCTGTCGAGCTCCGAATACGTGAGCTTGGCGCTCCTCGCGGCCGTTTTCGCGATGGTCGGCGTCTACAACATGGGTTGCACGTTGACGCGCGGTTATGAGACCGCTGCTCTCGAGCTTGCGGAGCGGCGCGAAGAGCTGTGCACCGAAAACGAAGACCGGACGCGCGCCCTGGAGGGAATCGCCGCTCGCCTCGCGCACGAAGTGAAGAACCCCCTTGCCGCGATCAGGGCACTCTCGACGCACATGGCGCGCAACGCGACCGACGCCAGGACTGCCGAGCGCCTCGCAATCGTCGCCGGCGAGGCTAGCCGACTACAGTCCATCGTCGATGGTTTTCTGTCCTTCTCGCGCGGTCTCGACGACCTCAAGCTCGCACCCGTAAACCCGTACGAGGTGGCACGCGAACTCGCCGTTTTGCTCGAAACGCGCGCGGCCGAGGCCGGGATTACACTCGACGTCGCAGGCGAAGCGACGTTCGTGCTCGATGCGGATGCACGCAAGCTCAGGCAAGCGTTGCTCAACCTGGTCCTCAATGCGGTCCAAGCGTCGCCACGTAGCGCCGCCGTCAAGGTCACGGTCAGCGCGGAAGCGGCCGAAGTCCGCATCACGGTTCAGGATGATGGCGTCGGAATGACCCCCGAGGTCCTCGAGCGCATTCGCAAACCGTACTTCACTACGAAAGAGGGCGGCACGGGGCTGGGCGTCGCCGTTGCGCGCGGGCTCGTCGAACAACATGGCGGGCGGCTCGAGTTCACGAGCGCATCAGGGAAGGGGACGACCGTGACGCTGGCGCTGCCGCGGAATGCGAAGCCATGCCCCTGCCTTCCCAACCCAGCGCGTGCGGTCAGGCACGAAGCGGAAGCCGGGGAGTCGCGGCCCGTGATCGCTGGCGTAAGTTGAATCGAGCACCATGAGCCGAGTGCTCGTCATCGACGACGATGCATCATTGAGGTTTACCCTCGAGGCGGTGCTGAGCGACTCCGGACTCGTCGTCGAGACATGCGACGGCGGCGCGACTGGGCTCGCGGCATTCGAGGTGCGCGGTGCAGATGTCGTGCTCACAGACCTGGCGATGCCCGATGTGGACGGCATGCAGGTGCTCGACCGAATGCGCGCGAGCGATCCAAGCGTACCGGTCCTGATGCTCACTGCGCACGGCTCCGAGCGTGTTGCGGTCGTCGCCATGAAATCCGGAGCGTTCGACTACATCCCCAAGCCCTTCGACCCCGATGAGCTCGTGCTCGCTGTCCGGCGTGCGGTCGACTGGCGCGACCTGCGCTTGCAGAATGCGCATCTGCGCACGGAAGCGGCACTCGGGCGCACCATCGTCGCCGAGAGCCCCGCCATGAAGCGCGTGATGGATGTCGTTGCGCGCGTGGCTCCGAAAGACGTGACGGTCCTTCTCACCGGTGAGAGCGGCTCGGGCAAGGACGTTCTCTCGTCAGTTCTGCACGCCCACTCGCGACGCGCGGACAAGCCACTCGTGCGCTTCAACGCCGCCGCAATCCCCAGCGAGCTTGCTGAGGCGGAGTTGTTCGGACACACGAAGGGTGCTTTCACCGGAGCCCAGGCGGCTCGGCTTGGCTACTTCCAGCAAGCTCACAAGGGCACGCTGTTCATCGACGAGATCGGGGAGTTGCCGATTGCGATACAGGCGAAAGTGCTCCGGGCGATGCAGTCCGGGGAGTTGCAGCAAGTCGGCGGGCGCACTGAAATCGTCGACGTCCGGCTCATTGCCGCGACGAACCGCGATCTCGCCGCCGAGGTGAAGGCGGGGCGCTTTCGGGAAGACCTGTACTATCGGCTCAACGTCGTTCCGATCCGAGTGCCGCCTTTGCGTGAGCGGGCCGAGGATGTTGAGCCGCTGGTACGGACATTCGTACTTCGTTACGCAGACCGGTACGGTATGGCTGGCGTCGAAGTCGAGCCGTCTCTCGTCGAGGCGCTCCGCGGGCACTCCTGGCCCGGCAACGTACGCGAGTTGGAAAACGCCGTCGCACGCCTCCTCGCACTGGCTCCCGACGAGCGAATTACGCTTGCCCTTTGGCGCTCGCTTTCCGAGGGCCCCGCCGCGTCGTCCGCCCCGCAGCTCGCCGCGGGCGATCCAGGCCCAGGTCATCCGCTGCGGGCGCGCGTCGAGGCATTCGAGCGGGCGCTCATCGCAGAAGCGTTCGAGTCCGCAGGGTTCAATCAGAGCGAGACCGCGCGCAGGCTCGGCGTATCGCGCCCGGCACTGATCGAGAAGCTGCACAAGTACGGGCTCATCGGCCGATGATTCTTCGCTGGTTCGCCATGACGATCGCGGCGTCGTCGATCGCCGCGTGCTCGCGGGATGAGGCCGCTCATCGGCGTCCGCACGATGCGCGGCGTATCGTGTCCCTCGCGCCGTCGATTACCGAGGGCCTGTTCGCCGTCGGCGCCGCGGATCGCGTGGTCGGCCGTTCTCGCTTTTGCAACTTTCCCCCCGAGGCAAGGGCGTTGCCCATTGTCGGGGACGTCGAGCCGGATCTCGAAGCTATCCTGGAGCTTCGGCCCGACCTCGTCCTCGGGATCGGTGGGCTGACATCGGGTCGGCTTGCCGGCAAGCTGGAGGCGCGAGGAATCCCAACATGGTTTCCGGATGCGAGCTCGCTTGGGGCGATCGACGACCTGCTCTTGGGCTTGGGGGAACGGGCCGGCCACCTCGATGATGCAAAGCGTTTGGTCCATTCACTCGACGCACGAGAGGGCGCGATCCAGCGGTCGGTCGCCGGCGAACCGAGACCCCGCGTCCTCATGGCCGTCTCCCTGGCCCCCGTCGTCGCGGCGGGACCGAAGAGCTTTGCTGGCGAGTTGATTCGCGCCGCCGGCGGTGACAATGTCGTCGACGATGGAGGTGCATGGCCGACGATCGGCTTCGAGCGCATGGTCGATCTCGATCCGGACATCGTGCTCGACGCCACCGAGGTGGGAACAGACGACATCACGCGCATCACGCCCAAGGCGCCTGGCTGGGGCGGCCTCCGCGCCGTGCGCGAGGGACACGTGGTGCCCGTCCGCGACGAGCGCGTACTTCGCGCTGGACCGCGCATCGCCGACGGGCTCGCGGTGCTCGCTCGAGCACTCCATTCTCACGCAGCCGTGCCATGAGAAGAGATGGAACAAGGAGATGGTCAAGTTCCGACTCGATCAGCTTCTGGTGACACGAGGGCTCGCGCCGTCGCGGGCGCGTGCACAGGCATTCATCTTGGCGGGTGACGTCTTCGTTGCCGGCGCTCGGGTGGACAAGGCAGGCACGCTCGTTGGCGAAGACGCGGCCATCGAGGTGGGCGGGCCGGACCACCCGTACGTCTCACGCGGCGGGGTGAAGCTCGCCGGCGCGCTCGACGCATGGTGCATGGATGTGCGCGGTTTCCGATGTCTGGACATTGGCGCATCGACCGGCGGGTTCACGGACTGTTTGCTGCAACGGGGCGCCGCTCACGTGACCGCCGTCGACGTCGGTTACGGACAGCTCGCACACAAACTTCGAATCGATCCGCGAGTCACGGTGATGGAGCGCACGAACGCGCGAGCACTAACCGCGGAGGCGATCGGCGGGGGAGTGAATCTGACGGTGGTCGACGCGTCGTTCATCGGCCTGGCGAAGTTGATGGAGGCGATCGCACGCTGCACCCAGGTTGCGGGGGAAGTGTTGGCACTCGTCAAACCGCAGTTCGAAGTTGGGCGCGAGCAAGCGACGCGCGGGAGAGGTGTCGTGCGCGACGATTCCGAGCGACACAAGGCCGTGGTCGGCGTACGGGAGGCGGCAACCGCAGCGGGATTGGTCGTGACCGGACAGCGCGATTGCGTGCTCGCGGGACCCAAAGGCAACCGCGAAGTGTTCGTGCGTGCAAGACGAGGCGGCACCCTTTGAGAAGCGCCGCGCGCTGCCACCGCTATAGTGCCGCCGCGCCCCATGAAATCCGTTCCGCGGCTCGGCGCCATCTTTCTTACCGTCTTCGTCGACCTGCTCGGATTCGGTCTCGTCTTACCCTTCCTGGCCAAGGAAGCGCGCGACACATTCGGCGTGAGCGCGTTGAGCGCGACGCTTCTCGGCTCGGTCTATTCGCTCATGCAGTTTCTCTTCGTGCCGGTGTGGGGGCGCGTCTCCGATCGCGTCGGCCGCCGGCCGGTGCTGCTCTGGTCCATCGCCGGAACTGCCGTTGCGATGGCGGGGCTCGGGTGGGGACTTGCCTGGGGC
>JALYHX010000377.1 GCA_030776305.1 Myxococcota bacterium | reverse complement strand
CCTCGGAACCGATCGACGATGCGGCGGTGAGCCTAGCTTCCCCCGAGGCGACGACGCAGAGCGGTCTCGACGCGACGGGTGGCGACCGGCAAGACCATTACCCCATCACCAACGGCGGGACCGGTCTCGACGTTAGAACGACCAGCGGTGACGGCGCGTCCGGTCTCGACGGAACGAATGCCACCGGAGACGGTTCGGCAACCGCCGTCGTAGTCACCGCGAACAGCGACAGCGCGGCCGCTCCTGACAGCCCGGTCGCCGGCGGCAACGATGCGGCGCTCCCGGACGCCGGGACCGTTTCAACCCTCGGAATGGGCCTGGTGGCGCTTTACCTGTTCGACGAGACGAGCGGCACCACCTCCGCCGACGCGTCCGGCAACAATGCGGCAGCCACATTGCATGGGGCCACCTTCACTCCGGGTCTGGTTGGGAACGCCGTGGACATGAACGGCGGGAGTCAATACGTCGCATTGCCGCCCGGCATCATGAGCGTTCTGAAGTCGTTCTCGGTGAGCGCATGGGTCAATGCACGCAGCAGCGCGCCGCAAATGCGCGTCTTCGACTTCGGCACCGGGACCACGGTGTACATGTTCTTTACGCCATTCGGGGCCACGGGTCCGGGACGTTACGCGATCTCTACGACCGGCACTTCCGGCCACGAGATCATCCAGGCGCCCGCGGCGCTCCCGACGGGCATCTGGCAGCATGTCGTCGTCACGATGACGGGGGCGACCGGTACCCTCTACGTCGGCGGGGCGCAGGTCGCGCAGAGTACCGCCCTGACATTGACTGCAGCCAGTTTGGGAAACACCACGAGGAATTGGCTAGGACGCTCTCAGTTCGTGGCAGATGCGTATCTCGATGGACAGATCGACAACTTCCGTATTTACAATCGCGCACTGACCGCGTCCGAGGTTCTGCAGCTCTTCCAGCAGCAGTTGTGATCCCAGCATGACCGGAGGCGCTGGCCACCGATAGCGCTCCGGGCGGGACGTCCACCAGCGCATTGTGTTCACACGACGTAAAGCAGCGCGTAGATCGCCGCGCCCGAAGCCGACAGCAAGCATGCGCCCACAAAGGTTGCCTTCCCCAGGCGCTTGTGCAGGCGCCTGAACGGCCTGGAAGGCTCTTCGAGAAACGCGTCCACGAGATCAACACGAGTCCGAACCAAGCGAAGAACGTCGCCGTGGCCACCACGATGTGCCCCTTGAGGATGGCGCGGACGATCGCGGCGCGCTCTGGGAACTGGTCGATGTAGGCTGACCCTCCACGCATCCGAAGGTCGACCTCGAAGATGACCAGCACGATCAGAACGATGGCGCACAGGCGGCGCGAAGGGCTCCAGCGCCGAGAAGCATGGAACGCTCGGGATCTCGCTGGGAAGCCGGAGCTGCCCCACAAGGCCGCAGGCCCTCAGGCGCACCTCACTCAGTCGCAACCGAAGTACCGAGCGCGGCTGGATCATAAACGCACGGCAGTGCGGGAGAGGCAGCCAACGGTGGGCGCAAAAGGCCTCGGTCAACCCAGTTTCATCGGCAACCGTGGCGAAGATCCAAAACTGCCCAGTAACGATGGACCGTTCGACCACGCCCCGACACGCGATCCTCTTGTCGACGCGGAAGAGGCCGGGCCTATGGGCAGAAGCCCTCTGCTCGAATAAGAGGCCCTCGCGACGCGAAAGCACGATTGGCGAGAAATCCCTCCTCATCCCGCTTGGACTGTAGCGCAGACCTTCGCCTATCTATAGTGATGCGACAGAGCCATGCGAGCATCACTATCGTCGTGCGCAGGGCGGCGAAGCAAACGGGGTCAGCGAGACGCCCGTCGAAGTCAAGACAACGAAGCCTTGAGCTTCTTTAGACGGTCCGTCATTTCCTGAACTGCGGCGTGCGAAGCGTTCGACACGTCCTTCGCCGCTTGCTCCACCGCGCTATGGATTCGCGGCTCGAGCTCATTCCACTCCTTCTTGGCATCCATGCTGGCCAAGTGGACCTGCACGCGCACTTCGTCACGAAGCCTCGCGAGCAGGGCAAGGCTTTTCTCCAGTTCCACCTTCAGCTCTTTTGTTGTCTCGGTCATGATCGCACCCCTTGCTATGAGCTCGGATTCCGTTCAGCCCCCTAGCGCAGGCGGATCCATTTTCCAAGCAACCCCATCCAAACGAAGTTCTCTCGCCTCACGGCGAATGCGAGGGGCCAGCGCGAGAGAGCGAGCACGAGCCCGGCGTTGGTCCTGCTCCCGCCCCGTCGCGGCGCGTTGGTGAAGACCCGATGCCTTCTCTCCCCTACGATGGGATGATCGGAGGAGTGGGACAACCATGCGCAGCTGGAAAGGCGCCCAATGGGGTGGGTTCGACTCGCATGCGCGCGCCGCGAGCGCTCTCGGTCTTCTGTCGGCCCTGCTCGGGCTTGGGTGCGGCCGCCAGGCGATCGTGACGATCGACGGGCTCCCTGTCCGGCGGGTCGTCGTCTATCGCAACGGCGTCGCATACTTCGAGCGCGCGGGCCATGTCGAACGCGACGAAGTTCGCTTCAAGATGAAGCAGACCGAAGTCGGCGACTTCCTCGCGACGCTGGCGGTCATGGAACGTGGCGGTAGCTCCGTCCGCGCCGCGGCCTTCCCGCTGAAGACCGGCGACGACGACGAGGGGACCAAGCCGCCGCGAGAGAAGACTTACGACGAAAAGAACGGGCTGCAAACCGTGCTTCTCTCGCTCGACGGCAAGGCGCACGATCTGCAGGTCGGTTATATTGCAGAGTCACCGGTCTGGCGCCCGTCGTATCGGCTCGTCATTCACGCGAGCGGCGACGCAGATCTGCAGGCGTGGGGCATCGTCCAGAACCTGTCTGGCGAAGACTGGAAGGACGTGAAGCTCACGCTCATCGCAGGCGCGCCGCTTTCGTTCCAGGCCGAGCTCGGAACGCCCGTGATCCCACTCCGGCCGACCGTGACGGACGAAGGCGAAGTGATCGCCGCGGTACCCCACGGAGAGACGTCGCTGAAGCAGCAAGAGGCCACGCCGATGGTGCCAGCGCCCGCGAAGCCCCTGGCCGCCAGCGACAGCGAGCCCCTCGCCCATTCGGCCGGTGCCGACATGAAGGCGTCGACCGCCGCTGCCCCGCCACCATCCCCCGCGGCGGCGGCCGCTCCTCGTTACCCGACCGCGTCGGGCACGCTGTCCATGGCACCCTCGCCGCCGCGCAACCTGCGCTCGCTTGCTGCCATCGCCATCGAAGGCGGAACGACGCGCTACGACCTGCCACTGCCTGTCACGATTCCGGACAAGAGCGCGACCATGGTCTTGCTGCTTTCACGGCCGGTACCCGGTGAAGCGCTGTTCATGTTCGCGCCCGACGCGGGCGTTCCCGATTCATCGAGCCACCCGTTCCGGGTCGCACGATTCGTGAACGGAGCTGGCGGCGTGCTCGAGCGGGGCCCCATCGCCGTGTTCGAGGACGGTGCGTTCCTCGGCCAGGGAATGCTCGACCCGCTTCCCGCCGGCGCCACAGCCACGGTGCCATTCGCGCTCGATCGCGCGATCGCAGTCGACCAGAACCGCAAGTTCGACGAGCTGGGCGCACGCGTAGCCAAGATCGAGACCGCCGAGCTCACCGTCGAGCGCGATGCTGTCACGCAGACGAAGTACCGTGCGCGCAACGGGAGCGATACCCTCGCCAAGCTGCTCGTGAAACACCTGCGGATCGGTGGAGCGCGCCTCTTCGAGCCGCCGTCCGGAACCGAGGACAACGTGGGCACGGGCGCCGCGCTCGTCCCGGCCAAGATTGCCCCTCATGCAACCGTCGAGCTCGTGGTGGATGAGCGCGTCACGGTGCGCCGGCCGGCCGATTGGTTCAGCCCGATCGCGGACAACGCGATAAAGGCGTATCTCGCGGACCCGAAGGCGGATCAAGACGTCACGCAGAGGCTCACCGCCGCCTGGCTCGTGCGAAACGACATCGTGAGCAAGCGCGTGGAGCGCACCAAGCTGCAGCAGGAACACCAGACGCTGTCGCAGTCGACCGAGGAGACCAGGCGCAACCTCCACGCAATCGAGAAGAACAAGAGCGCCGAAGTGTTGCGTCAGAAGCTCACGGCGCGTCTTGCGGACGCCGCGACCAAGCTCGACGATCTCAATCGGAGGATCGTCGAGCTCGATTCCAAGCTCGCCGAGCTCGGCGTGCAATTCAAGGAGGCGCTCCGCGACATCGGGGTGCTCGCGCCATGATGGGGCAAGAGCTTCCCCGGTTCTCGTAGGGGGCTACCCAGAGCTCGGAGGGCAATACCGTTCCGCTTGCCTATTGGCCATCGGATGGCCATGATTCAGCCATGGCCATCGAGCGCAACAACAGCTTCCACCTGCTGCTCTCGGACGACGAATTGAAGCTCCTGAAGCTTTTGGCCGAACGGGACGGACTCAACGCCTCGGACTACTTGCGCATGTTGATCCGGATGATGCCGAGCACGAGCATGCCCAACGTGGGGCAGGCCACGCGGCTCGCGACAACGCTTGGCAGCCTGAGCAAAATCGAGTTTGCCAAGCTGTTCGAGGCTCACCACGACGCGCTCAAGCTGGCCAAGTCGAACGTCGAGGAGCCGAAGACGAGGAAGGCGAAGTGATGCGACGATCGTGGAATGCGGTCCGTCCTCGACCCCGATCCACTGCTCACCGGTCCCGGTTCACTCCCCCATGAACGACCCTCCGACCGCACCGCCCATCATCGCGGTGAATGGTCTTTCGAAGACGTATGCAACCGGATTTCAGGCGCTCCGGAACGTCACTTTGAACATCCGTCGTGGGGAGATATTTGGGCTTCTCGGCCCCAACGGCGCCGGCAAGACGACTCTGATCGGCATTATCTGCGGGATCATCAAGCCGACCACGGGCAGCGTTCTGGCGGATGGCCACGATATCGTCACCGACTACCGCGCCGCGCGCTCCAAGATCGGCCTGGTGCCGCAGGAACTATCGACCGACCTCTTCGAGACGGTCTGGGCGACGGTCAGCTTCAGCCGTGGGCTCTTCGGTAAGGCGAAAAACCCGCGCCACATCGAGAAAGTGCTGCGCGACCTCTCGCTTTGGGACAAGCGCGATTCCAAGATCATGACGCTCTCCGGGGGGATGAAACGTCGCGTGCTGATAGCAAAAGCTCTCTCCCACGAGCCGCAGATTCTTTTTCTCGATGAGCCCACGGCCGGCGTCGACGTCGCGCTACGCCGTGAGATGTGGGCGATGGTTCGGTCCCTCCGGGCTACGGGGGTCACCATCATTTTGACCACCCACTACATCGAGGAGGCTGAGGAGATGGCCGATCGCGTCGGCGTCATCGACAAAGGCGAGATCATCCTCGTCGAACAGAAGACCGTGCTCATGGAAAGGCTCGGCAAAAAACAGCTCGTTCTGTTGCTCGAGCGTCCGCTCGAGAGCGTGCCCGCCGAGCTCGCCGAGTACAACTTGGAGCTGACCGACGACGGGCTTCGACTCACGTACACATTGCACGCACAGCCCGATGGCTCCCCGGTCGCAGAGCTTTTTCGCAAGCTCGCCGGTGTGGGCATCGGGTTCAAAGACGTTCATAGCCGAGAGAGCTCGCTCGAAGACATTTTCGTAGGCTTGCTGCGGTCGCGTCCATGAACTTCCATGCCATTCGCGCAATTTACGC
>JALYHX010000376.1 GCA_030776305.1 Myxococcota bacterium | reverse complement strand
ACGCCAGGCCATGGTTCCACCGCCCAATTGCCGTCGCAGGATATCGCAGATCTAACGGCGTATCTCGACAGCCTGTGACTGCGCCTCGCGCACCCGTCGATCGTGAACCGCCTTGTGCGCGAGGTATATTACGATCGCGAGATTGCCCACGAGCAACACGGCGCGAGTCGCGTTCACGTGACGCGCCAGCGCGACGACTTCGAGCGGCAGAAACGACCCGGTAGCAATGACCACGAGCCATGGTCCCCACCAGTGACCGTGCACGAGCGCCCAACCCTCGATGAGGCTAACCGTGCCGTCGGCGATGAGTGCCACGATGATCGTCCACAGCCCCCGACGACTCGCGGCACGGACGAGGAGCTGGGCAAGATCGAGGCTCCATGCCCGTGAGTGATGGCGGAGTTGCGCTGCGAACCCGAGCAGTCGGTCTTCAAGCCCGACACGCATCGCGACGGCGATGACGGCCGCGAACACGAGCCAAAGCACGCCTTTGACCAGTTTGTAGGTGATGATCAGCCAGAGAGCGCGGTCTCGTCGCACGTCGTGATTGTAGGCATGCGCGAACGGCTTCGCACCAGCCTCATGGGGGTGCCAGCAGGGAGACGCCTGTGCAAAGAAGCGGTCGCGAGACATTGACCGGCGCCGCAAGACGCGCCAAAAGCGGGGTAGGCGATCGAATGTCGGAACCAGCCATGAGCGCACACCATCCGCCGCGGGTTGCGCTCGTCGTCGAAGGCGGGGCGATGCGCGGCATCTTCTCCGCAGGCGTTCTCGACGTCTTTCTCGAACGGCGGTTCCGTCCCTTCGACCTCGCACTCGGTGTTTCCGTCGGAGCGTCCAACGTTCTTTCGTACCTGGCCGGACAGCACGGGCGGGCTCGCCGCTGCTTGATCGGACCGATGTCCCGTCCAGAGTTCATCGACCCGTGGCGGTTGCTGCGGGGCGGGCACTGGCTCGATCTCGACTGGCTTTGGGAAGAAATCACCCGCTACGATCCCCTTGATTGCGCGGCTGCAGCAAACAGCGGCGTCGAATACGCACTCGTCGCAACATGCGCGCAGACAGGCCTGCCAAGGTACCTCTCGCCAAAATCCGACGAGATGCTGGAAGCGCTCAAGGCGTCCTGCGCTCTTCCCATCCTCTACCGCAATACGGTGTTCGTCGGCGGCGACGCCCTCGTGGACGGCGGCATCAGCGACCCGCTACCCGTGCGCGAGGCATATCGGCGCGGTGCCCGCACGATCGTCGTCGTGAGATCGCGTGCGGCCAATTTCGTGAAACGCGATCGGCTCGCGAATCAGGTCGCCGCCTGGGCTGTACGGAGGATCCCAGGAGTCGCCCGCGCCTGCCGCGCCACCGTCGACGCCTACCGAGAGGCCGTCGCGTTCTTGCGAAACCCTCCGCCCGACTGCACTGTCATCCATGTCGCCCCGGAGAGCGCGCTCGCCACGCGGCGGACGTCCTCCGATCGCGCCGCGCTGGACCGCGACTACGCTCTCGGTCGTGCACTGGGGCGTGACGCCATCGTCCGGTTCGAGCAGTGCTCGAGACGGGTGACTCCGGAGATGGTGGGCTGACTCACCGCAGCGCGAGAGGCAACGTGACCACATAGGTTATTGCAGCGGCCAGCCATAGAACGCTACGCACGCGCATTTTCTCACGCCAGCCCCACCACGGAGCGAGCGGCACCAGGACGAACGCCAGAAGCGCGCGCCAACCGTAAGATCGGCGCGCGAGTCCGAAGGCCAGCATCACGTGCGCCGTGACGAGGCTCGCAACCGCGACGACGAGAGAAATGAACACAATCGCGTCACGCGCCATCGGCAGCCTCAGTAACGTCGTTGCCAGAGCACGTCGAAGATGGTCGTACCGGCGTCCCCCAACGTCGATGACAGAGACCACCGCGAAAGGAAACGCCAGTCTACCGTCAGCAGCGTATGATCGGGATTGACCCCAGGCGGAGGTGTCCCGAGCACGACGGCGAGCTGAACCGAAATATCCTTCGCGATTTGGACCTCGACCTCGGGCTTCGGGGAGCTCGCTTCGGTGGTATCGATCTTCGCCGTAACGGCCCCGAGGCCAAGTTGGCCAAGAGCGTGGTTGAGCGGTTGCGTCGCTTCGCCGCCCACCATGCCGATGGCACCGTTTGCCTCACTCCCTTGGGCGTGCGCTTGTTGACCGCCCGTCGTGCCGAATCGCAAGAGTTCGACGATGTCCTGCTGTGGAAGCGGCGGTTCAGAATTGAGGGTCACCTTGCCCGTCTTCAGCGGACCCACGAAGTTCGCGTAAACGACCGTACCCTCTGGCGCCGTCCATCCGGCGGTGATCACGACCTCGGGATTGGATGGATCGGCCTCGACGAACGTGACGGTACCGCTCACTATTCTGAAGGCCCTTCCTTCCACGTCGAGGGCGCCGTCCTTTTGCAGCGTGATCTGTCCCGTTACGGGAGGCGTGGCGCCGGGATGAACCTCCACTTGACCGGTGAGGTTGATCCTGAGTTGCTTCCCACGCACCACTTCGATGTCGCCCAGATGCGTATGAATCGCAAGTTGTGCCGACGGTTTCGTAGGCGGTTTGTTGGCTTCCTTACCTGAATTCAGCGGTACGAGGACGAACGTCTGAGGGTATCCTCGATGCGCGCCAATACGCACTTTGTCCATCGTCCCCAGAGGCTGGGCGTTCTTTATGGAGTCCTCCGGCAGAGCAACCCGCAATCTCGGCACCTCGACCTTCACGTCCATCGCCTTCTCATCGTTGCTCGTCACTTCCGAAATCTCGATCCGCCCATCCACATTGCCGATCTCGGAATCGACCGTGCTGACCGGAATGGGGGCGTCGCTGGGAATGAGGACGATGGCTCGCGCGGATTCGAGGTTCAGCCCCTGGAGGCGCGCGGATCCGGTCCCTTCCACGC
>JALYHX010000375.1 GCA_030776305.1 Myxococcota bacterium | reverse complement strand
GTTCAACGACGTCAAGAGCCCGGTGGGTTCCGTCGGAGAGGTCTTGTTCAAGCTGATGCAGAGCGAGGGGAGCTCTTCGGAACGAATCGCCGTGATGGAGGGAAGCCTCTCCGAATTCGACCTCATGAGCGTTCTACAGGTCGTCAGCATTGGACGACAATTCTCGAGCGTCGACGTGCTCGAGTCCTCGGGACGCCCGTTGGGGAAGATCGAGATCAAGGCGGGAAAGGTCGTCTCGGCCCATAGTAACCACCTCCACGGAGTCGATGCGATACTCCGGCTGCTTCGCAGTCCGCCCGATACCCGTTTCGTCGTGCATCGGTTGACGGCGCCCGTGGGAGACCAGCATATCGGGTCGCTCGTGCAGATCATGATGAAGCTTGGCGATTTGGATCTGCAATGGGACGCAGCAGAGCCGAGCACCGAGGCGCGGAGGCCGCCCACAGCCAGTGTATTGGCCGCAGAGCCCGTGCGCGCGAAAGAGACGCGCGAGCCCTCCGAGGACTCGCGGGCGGCGGCATTCGTCCCCACTTGCACGAGCCCCTTCGGCCTCTCGACACTGCCCCTCCCCACGGGCGACGTTCCCGTGGTTTGCGTGACGAGCCCGAAGGGCGGAGCGGGCAAAACGACCATCGCACTCAACCTCGGTGTCGCCTTCGCACGGCAAGGCAAGCGCTGCATGCTCGTCGACGCAGACTACGATGGCCTCCTTTTGGCCCTCAACGCCAAGGGCAAGACAGCGGGTGCCTTCGACGTCGTGGCGGACAAATCCAGCCTTGCGGATGCCACACTAAAGACACGGATGGCGGGACTGCGCATCGCCCAGTCGGGGGATCCTTCCTCTGCGACAGCGTCGTCCCCCGCAGGGTGGACACGCCTCTTCAAGGGCGCGAGGGCCGATTCAGATATCGTTTTGGTCGACACCTCTGCGGGCATTCATGGACCTAGCGCCGACGCATGTGCCGCCGCAACGCACGTGCTCGTGGTCATTCCTGCCGAGCCGGCCGCGATTCGAGCGCTTCCGGCGCATTTGCGCAGGCTGGAATCGCTCGGTAGCCATCCCCCCAAGGTGGTCGGCGTCGTACTCAACATGCTTGACTACCGCGCGCATGTGTCCCTGGACGTATTGCGCGATCTTTGCGCCAGCCCCTCTGCGCCGTGGGTCTTCGACATCCCCATCGCCCGTTCAATGGCATTCATGGAAGCCGTCGCGCGAGGGGTGCCCGTCTGCGGTGGGGATCGGACGCGGACCCCGACCATTGGCTGGGTATTTGAGATGCTCGCGAGCGGCATCCTCGATCGCCTCGGCATCGGGACGCCGCCACTTGCCGAACCGCCGTTGATCTAGGCGACTTTCCAAAGGGACCCTGTCGACGAGGTATGCAGCCATCATCTCGAGTTGAGGGGCACCGCCCCCTCTTCAGATCGTTATTTTTCACTGAAACTTCAATGTATCGTGACCGAATTGTGTGAATCGCGTTCTAAGTAAATCGCATTTGACACAACCGCGCCTATGGGTGATCGTCATCGTATCGGCGCTGATGCAGGACGCCACATGCGTGGTCTTGCGGCGCCCGGAAAGGTGGGGCCAAGCGCCATGAAACTAGCTCTTCAAGGTCGCTACGGGTTGTCGCCGAGGGTGGTGCTTCTTTTTCTCGGCGTATCTTGTGTCGGCTGCTCGCGTCGCGAGTCGAGTGACTCAGCGCTTTTGCTAGAGCAACAAGCGCAAGCCGCGTCCCTGCAGCCGGTGACGCCGCAAGCCCCGAGCGATCTGTATCCAATCATATCGCCGCTCGTCGGGGGCAACTCCTACGCAATTGCGCACGCGAGCGATTACGATATCGCGCGCGATCCGAACGAGGTCCCGGCGGCGCCTCTCGCCGATGGCGCCACCGTCACGTTCGGTGTTACCGAAATGAACACGGTGATCGCGCCGGCGGAACCCGCGCTCAATCCCCCCGTTTGGTCAGGGGCGTCGGACGTTCGCATGAATTTCATGGCATTTGGTGCCACGACGGACGATGGGAGCGTGCCGCGTGGTTATTGGACGCCACGCGTTCCAGGGCCCTTCCTGAAGGTCGTTGCCAATCGCACGGTGAACGTCGTTCTATCCAACTCTGCAAAAAACACCAACACCCACTCAATCGACTTTCACTCGGTCGTCGGATTGAAGGGTGGGGCGGCCATGATCATGGCCGCGCCTGGCGCTAAAGCCGCCTTAGCCATCAAGCCGACGCATCCCGGCCTCTACGTCTACCACTGCTCGGAGTCGGGCACGCCGAACGGGATCGCCGAGCACATGAACATGGGCATGTACGGCATGATGCTCGTGCTGCCTGGCGACGAGAAAGGGAACCAAGACGCGGACGATCGCTTCATTCGCATGCTGGCCGGCGCCTCCGAGCACTATATCTTCGAGGAGGACGTCTTTCGCGATCGAAACGGTAATTTCGATCAGCTCAAAATGCTCAACACACTCGTCCCGGACTTCGTCACGTACAACGGCAGGATCAGCTCCCTCGTCGATCATCCCCTTTCCGGAAGCAAAGCCGCGGGCAACTACGTCATTTATCACGGCGCCGGCGGCGCCCACATTCCGAGCTTCCACATCATCGGAGCAATCTACGATAGGACCTGGAACCAGGGCGACATCACGTCATCGCCGCTCCGCGGTCTGCAGACCGTCATGATTCCATCCGCGGGCACTGCGGTCATGGAGATCGACCAATCGAACCTCATCGTCAACGCGACCTCCAGCGGGGTGGTGGGCGATCAACTGGACATCCTCGTGGACCATGCGTCACCCTATTTCCGCAAAGGTGCGCTGGGGCTGATGTTGGTTACGCCGTAGCGTCCGGCATCGACTCCGCGGCCGGAAGGCCCGTTCAGGCGTTCGGCATCCAGGAAGAAAGTATCCCGTGCGACGATGCGCTCCTCGTCACGCAGGCCCGATAGCACGACGGCAAAGCCCCCGAGGACCTTCCCTACCGCCACCGGCCGCCTCTGAAACGTAGGGGCATCCGCCATCGCCGCGAGCACGAAAGAACCTTCGGGGGCCCGCAGGACAGCAGAAGCCGGAACCACCAGTACCTCATGTGTTTTCGGTAGTAGGACCAGACGTCCCACGTCCCCTGGGTGAAGAGGCGGCGTGTTCCCGTCGACGAGGAACCGAACTTGCGATGTGGAAGCATCCCAGGGCGAGGGCCTGGCAGCTGCCCTCGTGACAACAGTGCGGCCGACGCCACCTTTGCCACCGGACGGGCCGGAGACGAAGGAGCCGCGTTCGTCTGGCGTAAGCGCGGCGAGATCCTCGTTGTAGACCAATGCCTCGACGCAACGCTGGTCGACGATCCAAGCGGGAGCGACGACCTCCTCGGTGACCAGGCGTCGCCTGACGACACTCATCTCGCCGGGTGCGGGAACCGGCAGCCAAGAGGAGCCGGCGGGGATCGGCGTGAGCGCCATTCCGCAGAGGGGGCAGCTACCGGGTGCCGTCGCCGCTATTTCCGGGTGCATCGGGCATGCATATGCGCCGGTCGAGAGGCTGGTGTTTCGGTCATGTCTCGACGCAAGATCGAACGCCAAGAAGACCGCGGCGGCGGCGAGCAAGAGAAGCACCAAACGAAATGCCGCTATGAGCAACGAGGACACGGTTCTCATTGTACGATCCAAACGACCGTGTATGGATCGGTGGCAACCGGAGTGGACCCCCCGTGATCGCCGGCACCGTGGCGTGGAGCACGCGCCATTCGTGGACGGTCATTGCCTTGGCGGTCTTACTTGCGTTGGTGGGCGAGCTGTCCCGCCGTTCGCTGGCACGCGACGCCGTGCCGGATCTATCGGATCCGCAGATCGTGCTGATGGCGGATTGGATGGGGCACCCGGCGACGGAGGTCGCGACAGCGGTGACCGACGTTCTGACGGACGCTCTCGAGGGCGTGCCGGGTTCGCGCGCCGTCCGAGGATCGTCGATGTCGGGAATGGCATGGGTGGACGTCGTCTTCGCCTCTGCATCGAGTGTCGCCGGTGGGCGGCGGGCGATCGTCGAGCGTGTCGCGGAGGCCCGTCGCATGCTGCCAGCCAACGTTCGCATCCAGATTGGTCCGGAAGCGTCGAGCAACGGCTGGGTGTTCCAGTACGCGCTCTTCGACCCGTCGCGCGTCGAGTCCCCGCTGACGCTGCGTCGATTCCAAGACGAGGTCCTTCGCCCGGCGCTGGCATCGGTCCCCGACGTGGCGGAGGTCGCCTCGGTAGGGGGAGAAGCTCAACAAGTCGTCGTGGAGGCGCAGCCCGAACAGCTCCGCGCGAAAGGCCTCGCTCTCACAGACGTAATCTCCGCCCTCCGCTCGGCGCTTCCCGCGGGAAATCCGACTATCGAGGGGCTCGAAGCGCTTCCGGTTGGCGGCCCACCCGCCGGCGGCAAGCTCATTCTGCTGCGAGACGTGGCCCGCATCCGGACCACCGACGACATGCCGGCCGGACTTGCCGACTTCAGCGACTTCGAGGCGGTGGGCGGTATCGTGATAGCGCGGCGGGGGGCCGACCTGTCCTCTGTCATCGACGGCGTGGTGCGGACGCTCGTCCGAGAACGCGCTCGCCTTGCGCCCGAGGTGCGAATCGTCTCGACTTACAATCGCCTCGACCTCGCCAACCGCGTCGAGCAAACGCTCATTCGAGCACTGGGCGAAGAAGTCACCGCGGTCGTCCTGATCGTGTTGATCTTTCTCCTACACGGGCGCAGCGCCTTCGTTCCACTCATCACGCTTCCGTTCGTCATGCTTCTGACATTCGCGGCGATGTGGATATTGCACATCCCTGCCACCGTCATGAGTCTGGGTGGAATCGCAATCGCGCTAGGCATGGCGGTCGATGCAGACGTGGTCGCGCTCGAGGCCTGCCACCGCCGGCTCGAAACAATGCGGAAATCGGCGCCGATGGCATCGAGGCGCGCGGCCATTCTGGCGGGCGCCGGATCGATCGCCCCCGCGATTGTGACCTCCCTGGTCATCACCGCAATCACGTTCCTGCCCGTCTTTGCGTTCAGTGGCGAGGCGGGTCGGCTCCTTCGACCGCTCGCGCTGACCAAAACGCTGGTCATCGCCTCGGCCGTGCTCGTGACGGCCACGCTGGCTCCTGCGCTGCGCGCTCGACTGTTGGTAGGCCGGATAACCCCAGAATTCGAAAATCCGCTCACGCGGGGTCTCCTACGGCTCTATCGACCGTTCGTACATTTCGCCCTGAGGCGGCCTGCTTTCACCCTCATCACCGCCGCTTTGGCAGTGCTCTCATGCCTACCGATCGTGTCCCGACTTGGGGGCGAGTTCTTTCCCCGCATCGACGAAGGCGACCTTCTCTTCATGCCAACCACCCTTCCCGGCGTTTCCGCCGAACAAGCTTTGGCACAGCTCAGGCGCCAGGACCGGGCGATCGCCGCGTTTCCCGAAGTCGCCACTGTGTTCGGCAAGGTCGGGCGTGCGGACACTGCGACCGATCCCGCGCCGTTCTCGATGGGCGAGACGACCATCCGCCTGCGGCCCCGTGACAGTTGGCCCAGGATCCATCGCGTGCGATGGTATTCCGCGTGGGCGCCGAAAGCGCTGCGTGATTTGCTGCGCTTCGTGTGGCCGGAGGAGACCGCTGCAACCAGCGCCGATCTCGTCGAACGCTTGGACCGCGCGACACGATTGCCTGGCTGGACGAACGCCTGGACCGCGCCCGCGCGCGCGCGCATGGACATGATGTCGACCGGCGTCCGCACGCCTGTGGGCATCCGCCTCGTCGCACGCGACCCGACGCGCCTGGACGCTCTGGGCAATGCCGTTCGGACCATCGCCATGCGCGTACCCGGAACGAGGAGCGCAGTGTTCGAATCGATGCGAGGCGAGACGTGGCTCGACTTCGCCGCAGATCCCGCCGCGCTGGCCCTCCACGGGGTCGATCCGGCGCTCGTGCAATCGACCGCCAGCTTCCTTCTTACCGGAGCGCAGGTCGGGGAACTCGATCTTGCCGGTCGGCGCCTCCGTGTACGCGTTGCGCCGGAGCCCGACGACACGATGGGCGGACTTGCGGAGCGAATTCGAAACGTCACCGTGCGCGCCGGCGCAGACGCGTCCGGGCAACCCGTTCCGCTGGGGCTGCTCGGTCACCCGACGTACGTCAATCGGCCTTCGCAGCTGCGCACCGAAGGGGGACATCCGGTGGCTTACGTCTATGTCGATCTGATCGAGGGGACCGATCTCCTTGGCTATGTCGGCCGGGCGCGGCAGGAGATTGCCCGCGCGGTGGCGACGCAGGAGCTGCGCTTCGACACCGGGGAGCGCATCGAATGGACCGGACAATACGAGCCGCTGGTCGCAGGGCAGCGGCGCCTGATGTGGATCGTGCCGCTGGTGGTCGTCACGATGCTGGGTCTTCTATTTGTCCAGTTTCGTAGCGTCATCGAAGCACTCATCGTTTTTCTAGCGGTGCCGTTTGCGTTGGTCGGAAGCTTCTGGACGCTCTTCTTGCTCGGCTACCCGCTCTCGGCGCCTGTCTGGGCCGGTCTGCTCTCGGTGGTAGGACTGGCGATGCAGACGGGGGTGGTCATGGTGGTCTACATCGACGACGCCTTTCATCGACGCGTTCGCGAGGGTGCCCTGCGCGATCGCGACGACGTGATCGCCGCCCACGCGGAAGGGACCATCAAACGGTTGCGACCGAAGATCATGACGATCGCCACCATGGGTGCCGCTCTGCTGCCCCTTTTTTGGGCGGAAGGAGCGGGAGCGGAGATCATGAAACGGGTCGCGGCGCCCATGATCGGCGGGCTGGCAACGAGCGCTTTCCTCACGCTCGAAGTGCTCCCGGTCCTCTATACGATCTGGCGATGCAGGCAGCTCCGGCAGGCGCAGCGCTCGAGAGTGCCGATCGAGGCGATTGTGGGTGCGGTGCCAGCCTGGTCTTTGCCAGAGCATCGGCGAGGGGATAGCCCAGGTTAGTGAGCGGCTGGTGGCGCGTCCGCAATGCCGCATCCGTTTTCTGCCGGTCAGCAGTTGGATCGGTTGCCGATAGGGTGAAGCGACGAGGACTTGCGCGCTGTAGGACAATCGTTTTGCCATTGTCAGCGGTGGCCTCTGCATCAATGAGTGAAGGCAGTGAACGCTGTCGTTCGTGCGGTGCTCGAAGCTTTATCGTTCTGTGCCCTCCAGCAGGGCGCGAGGCGGACTAGATAAAGACGCCGCCGCGTGGCCGCCATCTTCATCATGATGATATCCGGACTCGCCGTGATCGATCTGGTCGAGCCCTTCTTCTTCGGCGTCGCCGCTTGGCCTGAGTCCAATGGTCGCCTTTACGAGCAAACCAAGAATCAGCGTTCCGGTCAGAGCAAGAGCGAGCGTCAGTCCGATGGCCTTCAGCTGCTCGATCCAAAGGGAATTGCCAACGATTGCAGCGAGGTTCGTGTTCAGGTTCGGATTGGCCTCGGAGCTGGCGAGAAAGCCAGTCAGGACCGCGCCGAGTGTGCCGCCCACGCCGTGAACGCCGAACGTGTCGAGGGCATCGTCGTATCCGAATCGCGACTTCAACTTGGTACATGCGAAATACGGTATCGTCCCTGCCAGGACGCCGATGATCACAGCGCCCGTCGCCGTGACGAATCCTGACGCGGGCGTAACCACGACGAGACCGCCGACAGCCCCAGAGCAGAAGCCGAGGACCGTTGGTTTCCCTCTCGTCAACCACTCGATGGCGGGCCAAGTAACGGTCGCCACGGCCGTTGCAAGCGTCGTTGCCATGAAGGCCCCCGCCGCGATCCCGTCGGCCGCAACGGCGCTTCCAGCGTTGAAACCGTACCATCCGACCCACAGCATTCCCGTGCCGATCATCGTCAGGACCAGGCTATGCGGATAAAATGCCCTCTGACCCAAGCCCTTTCGCTTGCCAAGCAAGATGCAGAGCACCAGCGCCGACCAGCCTGACGACATGTGGACGACGGTCCCACCTGCGAAGTCTATCGCTTTGATCGATGCATTCGCGTTCCACACGCCGTTCATGAAGCCATCGATGCCCCAGACCATATGGGCGAGCGGGAAATACACGACGAACATCCAGCCGACGATGAAAGCCATGATGGCCGAGTATTTCATTCGTTCGGCAATCGCGCCGACGATGAGCGCCGGCGTGATGACGGCGAACATCAGCTGATACATCGAAAAAACACTATGAGACACCCATGCGCCGTAGTCGGCATTGGGCGTGGCTCCGACCCCGTTTAGCAATGCGAACTTGAGCCCTCCGAGAAACGGGGTGCCGGGCGCAAATGTGAAACTGTATCCGACCAACCACCATAGGATCGTCACGCCGCCGGCGCAGCCGAGGCATTGTGCCATGACTGACAGCACGTTCTTTCGCCGTACGAGTCCGCCGTAGAAAAGCGCCAACCCGGGCAGCGTCATGAACAGAACCAGCGCCGTCGACGTCATCATCCACGCGTTGTGTCCCGGTCCCGCCGTCTGCAACGCCTTCGGCGCGCCATTCGTCACGTAGGCTTCGAGATCGGCCACCCGCGTTGCAAGGTCCAATGGCTTAGGCGCCGGGGGTTCAGCCCATGCGAGCCGGCTGCAAATCGTCGTCACCAGCGCACAGCTCGCTA
>JALYHX010000374.1 GCA_030776305.1 Myxococcota bacterium | reverse complement strand
CGGGCACGGCGATAGCGGTCCGCGCACTCACCAGGTCGCAAACTACGGGTACGACGACTTCGTCGTTTGCGATTTGCCAGCCATTCACGCATTTGCTCGCTCGCGGGGCTGGCGCCGTCTCCCGGTCGTCCTCGTCGGCCACGCGCTCGGTGGACACGCGGGCCTTGCGGCACAAGGAGCCGGGCTCGTCGGGTTCGACGCCGTGTTGGCGGTGGGCGCCAACGTTTGGCTTGCCGCGCTGGAGCGATCTCGCGGACGCTGGCTCATCAAGCGCGCATCGCTTGCGACGATCCTGGCGACGTCTCGGCGTCTCGGGCGATTCCCCGCACGGGCCCTTCGACTGGGCAGCGACGACGTGGCTCGCGGATGCTGTGAGGACCTGGAGCGGTTCGCCCGGACGGGGCAGTGGGGCAGTAGCGATGGGCGGGTCGACTATCTCGGTGCGCTCTCGCGCGTGCGTGTTCCGGTCCTGCAGATGGTGAGCGACGGCGACCGCATCGAGTGTACCCCGGACTGCGGGGCGCGTTTCGTCGCACACTGCGGTGGACCGCACGAGACCTTGCGAATCACACGCAGCGACGATGGCGGTGCGCCGCCGGATCATCGAGGATTGGTCATAAGCAGCGGCACACGCAGCGCCTGGGAGCGCGCCGAGGCGTGGATTCGGCGGGTGGCGCTGGCGTTTTAGCCTTTCCACCAGACTCTCTCGGCCACGCTTGTACACGGCGCAGGCGGTCCACTACGTTGGCAGCCCATGGAGGGGCCACACGATGCCGCAGCCGCACGAACGAATCATCGTTGCCCTCGACGTGCCGACGAGCCGGGAAGCTTTGCACCTCGTCGACGAGATCGGTGATCTCGTCACCTTCTACAAAGTCGGACTCGAGCTTCTCATGGGCGGCGGGATGGAAGCGCTGCTGCGCACCCTTGTCCAACGCAAGCGCGTCTTTGTCGACCTCAAGCTCCCGAACGACATCCCCACGACCGTAAGCAATGCCGTTCGGGTTGCTTCCGAGCTCGGAGTGAAGTTTTTGACCCTGAGCCATAGTGTTTCGGACGTCACCATTCGCGCGGCCATACAGGGTCGAGGCGAACGGTCGGACCCCAAGCTTCTGCTCGTTCCTGTTCTCTCGAGTCTCGACAAGAATGACTTTGCGCGCGAGACGGGCCTTGATGCCTCCCAGTTCGGGTCCGATCTGGTGCGGCGTGCGACGGGGGCAAAGCAAGCGGGCGTCGACGGGTTCATCATCTCGGGGCCGGAGATCGGCCTGCTGCGCGCCACATTTCCTGGAGTAACACTGGTCAGTCCCGCGATTCGCCCCGCCGGAACGCCTACGGATGACCACAAGCGTTCGTGCTCACCGGGGGAAGCGATTCGCCTCGGAGCCGATTACATCGTCGTTGGTCGGCCCATCCGCGATGCGAAGGATCGACGCGATGCCGCGAAACGCATCATCGACGAAATCGGTGCGGAGACATAAGTACTGCCAACCCGGCCCGGCGCGTCGTTCATTCCGAATGTGCCGCTTCGACTCCGACCACGCGCCCGTCCTTCAGGCGAATCTGGCGATCTGCACGGCGGGCGAAGCTCGTTTCGTGCGTAACCATCACGATCGTGCGTCCTTGTTCGCGGACGAGCTGGGCGAACACCTGAAAGACTGCCTCGGCATTCTTCGAGTCGAGGTTGCCCGTTGGTTCGTCGGCGAGAATGAGCGCGGGATCGTTGGCGACCGCGCGCGCGATCGACACGCGTTGCTGCTGACCGCCGGAGAGCTGGCCAGGCTTGCGGTGATGGAGCTCGTGCATATCGACCAGCCTCAGCACCTCGTAAGCGTGGTCGTCGGCCTCGGAGCGCGCCATGTGCCCGCGACGCATCATCGGTATCACGACATTCTCGAGCGCGGTGAACTCGGGGAGCAGGAAGTGGAACTGAAAGACGAAGCCCAGTCGCTCATTGCGGAAGGCCGCTCGATCGTCGTCGTCGAGGGCACCCATTTCGACACCGTCGAGCCACACTTGCCCTGCAGACTGACGGTCGAGCGCACCCAGCAGATAGAGCAGCGTCGACTTCCCGCTGCCGCTGGCCCCTGTGAGCGCGACGAATTGGCCCCGTGGAATGGTGATGGATAGATCGTGCAGGATGACTTGCCGCGCGTCGCCATCGCCTAGCGCCCGATAGAGATGCCGCGTTTCGATGAGTATGTGCGGCGCGGGGAGAACGCAGCTAGCCGAGTTGACCACGGAGCACCTCGACCGGTTCGACGCGCGAGCCGCGAAAAGCCGGAATGAGCGAAGCGACGATCCCAACAAGCAACGCAAACACGATTCCCCATACGTAAAACGACGGGCTCTCGTGGCAGAGAAACGTGTCGGACTTAACGAGCCCCTCGGCCTTCACCGGCAGCTGCCCCAGATAGTGAATCGCGACCTTGCCGAGCACGTCGCCGAGCACTCCGCCCACGAGCGCGATGATGATCCCTTGCATCAAAACGATCCGCAGGATGTCGGCGCGACGGAGTCCCACGCTGCGGAGAATGGCGATATCGCGCTGTTTTTGGAGGACGATCATGATCTGAATCGCGAGAATGCCGAAGCCGCCGACCAGCAAGATAGCGCCAATGACAAAGCCGACGACCATGTCTTGCATGGCGAAGATGGCGAGAAAGTTCGCATTGCTCTCCTTCCAGCTCTCGCCGTCGTAGCCGAACATGCGCTCGAGTATGTCGTTGACGCGTATGGCGTCTTCCGGATCCTTCAAGCGAACCTCGATTCGGCTGATGATGTCCGGACGGCCGAGCAGTGTCTGCGCAGTCCGCAACGTCGTGTAGCCACGTGTCTTGTCGATCGGAGGTACCTCGGCCTCGAAGATGGCAACTACCTTGAGATCGAGCGGCTTCCCGCCGGGGGCCGCGGCGCGCACGGTGTCTCCCACCTCGAGGCCCAGGTCCTGGGCAATTCCAGAACCGATCGCGATGGCGTCACTGCTCGTCTCGAGATCTCGCAGGCGCCCGGACTTCATGTATTCGTGAATCGGCGTCACGGCATCCTGCGCGCCGACTTCGATTCCACGCAGATCGACGGACTTCGTTTTTCCGCCGAAATCGAGCAGCGCCATTCCGGCAAGCGATGGGGCGGCCGCGTCTATCTCCGCCACGGCGCGCATCGCGTGGACGATTTCGTACGGTCGTTTGATGCGCGTCTGGCGATCGGTCGGACTCTCGTGTGCGACCCGCGCGGCGACGAGCGTTCCCGCGAAACGCTGCAGGAGCGGCGCCTGCGGGTGCAACTCGGTGTCGAAGAGAATGACGTGGGGGCTGATCTTGAGGATGGCCGACGTGAATTTTTCGCGGAAGCCGAGCATGATCCCGTTCATCGCGATGAGCACGAGCACGCCCAACGTGACGCCGCCCACGGCGATTCCGTTGAGCAGTTTTCGCTCCCAAAGCTGCCGCAGTGCAATGAAGACGGTCGTTCGGAACGGTGCGAAGGACCGTTTCATAACGAGAGCTTGGAGCGTGTCCCACGCGGTGGCGTGACGCCATCGGCGGGCGGTCGGATCGTTGCTTTTGCGCGCGCGTCTTCCTTGAGTTTCGCGCCGTCGCTCACGACGACCTGGTCGCCCTCGTGAAGCCCATCGATGACTTCGACGCGCAGCATGTCCCGCACGCCGAGCGTGGGGTGGCGACGATGCACATGCCTCCCCTCGACGAGGAGAACTGCGCCGCTGGAATCCACCGCTTCTGCAGGAACAAGCAACGAATCCGGGCGCTGGTCGATGATGACGTTCGCCTCGGCAGTCATTCCGCTGCGCAGGCCGGCCGGCGGGTCGACGAACTTCACTTTCGTCACGAAGGACTTCTTCGCGCGGTCCGCATCCGGCAGGATTTCGAAGACCTCGCCCTGGCCGATCGTCTGGGGGAACGCGTAGAGGGAGATGACGACCTTCTTGCCAACCGTCACCCTTCCAATGTCCGCTTCATCGACCGAGCATTCCAGGATGAGATTGTCGACGCCGCCGATCTTCACGAGCGGGGAGTTGACCATCGCGACTTCGCCGGGCTCGACAAACCGCGTCAGGACGACGCCGTCCATCGGCGCTCGCACCTCGGCGTCCGCGAGCCGTGCCGCAAGCGTGTCCACGGCAGCGCTCGAACCCGATTCGCGCGCGGTCAGATCGATGCGGAGCGACCTACGCTGGGCCGAGTTGGCATCCAGCTGTGCCCGAAGACCGGCGGCCCGGTCGACGAGCCGATCGAGCTCGGTCTGCGCGACGGACCCTGACTCGACCAACCGCGCGGTGCGTGCGCGGTCGCCGTTGACGGTATTGAGCTCGGCCGCGATCGCTCGCGCTTGCGCTTCGAGGGATGCAAGCTGCGGGGCGTTCGCGTTTGCTTGCTGCGAAGCGGCCCAAAAATCGGCCTTTCCTCGTGCGAGGTCATACCGAAGCGCAGGGGAATCCACCGTGGCCAGCAGTTCCCCCTTCTTGACGTGCATCCCCTCGCGGACCTTGAGATCAATTGACCCCGCGGCTTTCGCCTTGACGATGACGCGATCGAAGGGCTCGACGGTTCCTGTCGCGTACACCGCGTCGATGGCGGTACCGCGGGTGATCGGAGTGGTCGTCACGGCGACCGGAAGCCAACGCGAAAAGGCGAAACTGACGGCGGCGACCACGAGGACGATGCCGAAGACGATCCGCGCGACGGGCCGCCTCTTGCGCGCCTGAAAAGGAGGCCGCGCCGCGTGCTCCGGGGCCGGTTCGAGTTCGAGGTGGGCGACCATGGACGAGCTGGGTGAGTGATAGGGTCGATTCGGGACCCCGGAAAGTTCCCCGATAACGCAGCGGCGCTTGTCAGCGAATCGACAAAGACGCCTCGACCTGGACCCCGTGCCTACCGCGTCGACCGATTCTTCACATATCGAACGGCCCCGTGATCGCTCTCGAGGACGTGTCCCTGCTTGCGCTCGGCCAACACCAGCCGCTGATCCCGGTCCCGAGGACCTACCGGAGCGACCAGCTTTCCTCCGTCGGGCAATGCGTCGATCCACGCGCCGGGCAACGCATCGACGGCAAAGGTCGCGACGACCTTTCTCGCTGATTCCCAGCGTGGGGCACTGGTCATCGCATCGCCACAAGTGACTCGCACGGTTGGTTCGTCCGCCAGCGTGCGAGTCGCCCATGCGGCAAGCGCCTCGTCGATTTCGAACGTGAGAACGCGTCCGTCCGGCCCGACCGTGAACGCGGCAAGCGCGGCCCCGTACCCCGACCCCGCGCCCAGTTCGACGAGCGCGTCGCCGGGGGCGAGTCCAAGCAAGCGGTACGAAAGTAGATAAGCATGGGGCGCGCTGACGGTCGCGAGCCCTCCGTCGTCGAGTGGGAGCGGGGTATCGTCCGCGCTACGTTCGACGTCCTCGGGGCGCACGAAACGTTCGCGCGGGACTTCGAGGAGCGCGCTGAGCTGACGCGGATCGAACGGACCGAGCTGTCGTTCGATCGAATCGACCAGCGGCAAGCGGCAGCCGCGCGCGACTTCGCGCAGTTCCTGAGCGAGCATGCTCGATTCGCGGGGTTGGACCTCCGACCGCAATCGCACCGCGAGCGAGGCCAGCCACTCTTGTCGGTCGCGTTGCGACAGCTCCGCCATCTTCCTTCGAAATGCGACGGTAAAGAGGAGAGGCTGCATCGAATTCATGGCCAAGCCGGCTACCAAGAAATAGGTCTCGCGGCCCGGTGTGTCGACCCGCGTGACGAATGATCCCCTGTGCTGGGCCCGCTCCCGAAACCGCGGGCTCAGAAATAGGGTAATCCGTTGCCGCACGTCGTTTCCGGGCCGTGTCCGTAGTGGTCCATTGCAAATTGCTTCAACGTCGGCAAATCGGCGCATTGCGCCTTGTAAGTCCATCCCCACGCGGTAGCGGCAACGGGGACGTCGAGCAGCGGATCGGGCGTAATCACCGCGCGGACGCGCACCCCTTCACCGGCACTCGCACAAAGCGGATCGCTCGGTATCGCGCCGGCGGCTGTCTGCAGAGCGGCCACGATGTCGGGACAGTTGGCGCCTCCGCAATTGTAAAGGAGGACCACGGCGCCGTGTTCGAGGTTGTGCACGTAGTAGCCGCGCGGGACAGGGGAGGAGTACTCCTGGTACGCCGCCCAGACGGGGTAGTGACCACCGCTCGAAGGGGGATTCGAATTCCACTGGATGTCGGTCGAGATCGGGACGTGGATCGCCGGTAGGATCGGGAGCTCGTCGATCGTGACCGAACAGCTCGCGATGGGATGAAACTCGTGAAGCGAGCGCGGGTCGGAAGTCGAGCAGGAAATGACCGAAGGAATGAGGGCGAAAGCCACCCGAAGGTGCGGCGACACCCACCCATTATGCGAGAAGTCGCGTTGACCTGCACCCGACGCGCATGGTGACGTTGGATGGTCGTGACGACTCAGCCGCCCTACGAGCGCGCGTATGGCGTGTCCGTTCGCATCGTGCGCGGAATGGCTACGCACAATGCGTTCGAGGCCGCGGCCGCTGTCGCTTTCTGGTTTTTCTTGAGTCTGGTGCCGCTGCTCGTCGTCGTGGGGTTTCTTCTTGGGCATGTCGCGCGGACCAAGGGCGTCGACGCACTCGTCGGCCCGCTACTCGACGTCGTGCCGACAACGGCGGAGGCGATCGTGCGGAAGGAGGTCGAGCGCCTCGCGGGCGGAGATGCTTCGTCCCTCGCGCCGCTGGGCGTCGCGGGGTACCTGTGGACGGCGTCGTCGGGGCTGCACAACCTGATGGATGTCTTCGAGACGGCCGGCCAAGTCAGGCGCCGGCCGTGGTGGAAGCAACGGAGTTTGGCGCTGGTGTGGGTCGTCATCGGGTTGGCGACCGCGTGTGCGCTCGGATGGCTGCTCGTCGAGATCGACTGGATTTTGCGCAATCTCGGCCAATACTCCGCATTGCGGTCGAACAAGGACATCAAACGGCACGTCCGTAAGGCGCTTTACGCGGCGCCGCACGAGCAAGGGATCGCCATAGCGCTCATGCTCGTGGCGGGCATGCTGCTGCTGGCGGGCTTCTACCGGTCCTCGGTCCAACACCCCGCTCGCGTGCGGCGCCGCATCTGGCCCGGCACCATCACCGCCGTGGTCTCCTGGCTGGTCGTGTCGTGGGGGTTCAGCGCCTATGCGGCGTCGATCGCGGACTACGCGCTCTACTATGGAGGCCTCGCCGCGGTCGCCGTCCTCTTGGTGTGGCTCTATTTGACGAGTCTCTCGCTCGTGGTCGGCGCGGAGGTCAACGCGCAACTCGAAGGATCACGCCGCGCGCAGCGATGATGGCTCGAGACGGTGCGATGCGATTCGTTCCTCGGCCGCCGGGGAGGCGCCGCCCGCGGTCGATCATCGACGTCGAGCTCGACCCAGCGCAGCGGGGGATCGTCGGGCTGCCTCCGGACCGGACGGTGCTCGTGCTGGGCGATGCGGGACACGGAAAGACCACCGTCGGACTGCATCGACTGGCGCATGTCTGGCATGCATCCAAGGGTAACCTGCGCGCCGCCGTGGTCGTTCCGACCGACGGTCTTGCTCGACTCGTGCAGCCATTGCTCCGGCGCTTGGGGGTCGACGTCGAGGCGCTCACGTACGACCGGTGGGCGCGGGGCGAAGCGCACAGACGATTTCGCGACTTGCCTCGGCTCGAGAGCGAGCTCACGCCGCCGTCAGTCCAGCGGGTGAAGCGCGACCCCGCGCTTCGCATCGCTCTTGCAAAGCTGGCGACGGAACCCGCTGGACGCATCGATGACGACGTCGACGCACCGCGCAGAAGATCGACCGCGCTCGCCCGCCACGCGGACTTACAACACCTTTTCGGGGACCGCACTCTGCTCGACGCGGTCGCCGAGGCATCCGGCGCCATTGTGGCGGCGGACATTGAGGACGTGCTCGATCACACGCGGGTGCAGTTCAGTCTGACCGCCGAGGAGGAGTATGCGCACGTCGTCGACCAAGAGCGCCTGGTTGCGGTCGACCGTCGCGCCATCGACGAGGGTACGGCGGCGGGCAACGCAGGGCGGGTGGACGTCGAAGACTATGCGGTCATGTTCGAGCTCGATCGACTGCGCGCAACGCGGCTAGGACGCCCCGCGCGAGAACCCCGAGCGCACGACGTCTTGCTGTTGGACGAAGCGCAAGAGCTAGGGCCTCTCGAGCTCGCACTCCTCGGACGAAGCGTGTCCCGGGGCGGGACGCTCATCGTGGCGGGTGACATGGACCAGCAGACCGACGCCACCACGACCTTTCCGGGTTGGGAGGCCGCCATGCGGGAGCTCGGCGCGGTGGACTATGAGTCCGTGCGCCTCGACATCGGCTACCGTTGCCCGGCGGGCATCGCAGCGCTCGCGCGCTCTGTCCTCGGAGAGCGGGAGGGGTGGCAGATGCCGTACGCGGCGCCTCCACCCGGCATTGCCCCGATGAATGAGGAATTCGAAGACGAAAGATCGCTCGTGTCGGAACTTGGTGGCGACATGCGAGCGCTGCTCCGGCGCGATCCGCGCGCGTCGATCGCCGTCATTTGCCGCTCGCCTCTCACCGCGCGACGCGTCGCGGGCGCGCTACGAGCGGAGACTCCGACGCGACTCGTCTTCGACGGACACTTTCTCGCGCGTGGGCCGGTGCAAGTGACCACGGTCGACGAGGTCAAGGGCCTCGAGTTCGACTTGGTCGTCGTGCCGGACGCGACCCCGTCGGCGTATCCCGAGACGTCCGTGGCGCGTCACGCCCTGTACGTTGCCATCACCCGCGCGCGCCACCAGGTGTTCATCGCACACGTCGGCCCACGAACGCCGCTCTTACGGCTCTACCCTTTCGCGCCTTTCGCGCGCGCCCCCACGGGGCCGCCGCTGTAGCATGGCGCGCGTGGACCCCTTCGATCGCGACCCCCGTGTGCGCGTCGCGGCGATCACCGTGAGCGATACGCGCACCGAAGGCGATGACGCTGGGGGCGCGTGTCTTCGCGACCGGATCGAAGCGGCCGGCTTCGTCGTGACTCTGCGCGCGATCGTGCGCGACGATCCGGACGAAGTGCACGCTCTCGTGACACGCGTGTGCAACGACGACATCGCCGACGCAATCATCACGACGGGTGGCACCGGGATCGCACCGCGCGATCGCACGTACGAAGCGATGTGCGCGCTGCTCGACAAGAGGCTCGATGGTTTCGGGGAGGCGTTCCGCCGACTGTCATGGGACGACATCGGGCCGCGGGCCGTCCTGTCGCGTGCGGTTGCTGGGGTCCATCGCGGACGTGTCATCGCTGCGCTTCCTGGGAGCCCCAGGGCCGTTGCCCTGGGAGTCGATCGCATTCTCGCGCCCATCTTGCCGCACGCCGTGGCGCTCGCGCGCGGCGACCGGCATGGGCACTGACGATGCTTGCGTTCCACGAAGCCCGCGCACGCTTGCTCGCGGACGTTCAGCGTCTGTCGAGCGAACGTGTTCCGCTCGGGGAGGCGTCGGGGCGCGTCCTCGCCGAAGATCTGATTGTTCAGGAACCGCTGCCTCTTTTCGATCACAGCGCCATGGATGGGTACGCCCTCGCGACCGCGGATCTCGAGGAAGAGGGCCCGTGGGCGCTCGCTGTCCTCGGCGAAAGCCGCGCTGGCCGCGAGGCGCCGAGACTCGCCCACCGAACCGTGTGCCGAATTTTCACCGGAAGTCCTCTGCCCCCCCGTGCCGACGCCGTCCTCATGCAAGAAGACGCGACCCGCGAGGGGGACACGGTCCGCTTCGACCACCGTCCGAAAGCGGGCCAACACATCCGGCGGGCGGGCGAAGATCTCGCCGGCGGTTCGATCGCGATCCGTGCTGGAAAGCGGCTGACCCCAGGGGCGCTCGCCCTTGCTGCAATGCTCGATCGCCCTGAGCTCGTGATCGCCCGAAAGCCGCGCGTCACCATTCTCTGTACGGGGGACGAGTTGCGGGCTGCGGGAAGCGAGAAGCGCCCGGCGTCCATTCCGGAGTCGAACAGCGTGCCGCTCTCTGCATTTGCCCGTCAGGCGGGGGCGACCGTCCGAGTTGCACCGATCGTCCACGACGATCCAAGGGCCACCACGGCTGCGATCGAACGAGCGCTGTCCGGGGCGGACGTGCTCCTGACGGTCGGCGGAGTGAGCGTGGGCGATCACGACGTCGTCCGTGCCGCGCTCGAGCGTGCCGGGGTCGCGCTCGACTTCTGGAGGGTTGCGATCAAACCCGGAAAGCCGCTCGCGGTCGGCCGGAGCGCAACCGCCCACGTGCTCGGGCTTCCTGGAAACCCGGCGAGCGCGCTGGTTACGTTCGTGATTTTCGGCATGCCGCTCCTTCGTGCGATGCAGGGGGATTCGCATCCAAACGCGCAGCGTCTTTTCGTGCGCCTGGCGACGCGGTGCAAGCGCTCGGTCGGCCGGCTGGAGTTCGTGCGCGCCACGCTCAGCGAGCAAGCAGGTGTTCCGGTCGCCATCGTGCACGACAACCAGGCCTCCGGCGCGGCAACGAGTCTCGCCGCTTCGGATGGAGTCGCCATCATTCCGCCCGGTGACACGCCGCTCGAACCGGGCGCGTTCGTACACTTCGTGCGTTGGAGCGACGCATGACGTCGGAGCTGGCGGGCATCTTCGTCGGTGGCCGCGGGACGCGCATGGGGCATGTCGCGAAGGGACTGATGCGCACCGCGGACGGAATGAGCATCGTCGAGCGCTGGCGCATGATGTTGGAGCGTCTCGGGATACGCGTCGTCCTCGTTGGCGTCGCGGATGCTTACGTGGGCCTCGGCATCGAGGCCCTCCCGGACGAGCCCCACGGGATCGGACCCCTGGGCGGGCTCGTCGCGCTTCTTCGAAGCGCAACCGAGGGAGTCGTCCTCGCGCTCGCGTGCGATATGCCTTTCGTTTCGAGTGCGATCGTCGAGCGCTTGATCGCCGCGCCGTCCGGCGCCGTCATCGTGGCTCCGCGGAGCGACGGGCGCTGGGAGCCTTTGTGCGCGCGCTACGACGTCGCGCGTGTGCTCCCCATGGCGCGGGCGCTCTCACGCAACACCGACCATTCGCTCCAGCGCCTGCTGGATGACGCCGGCGCCATCGAGCTGCCGCTCGCGCCCCACGAGGTCAACGAGCTCCGCGACTGGGACACACCCGGCGACGTTACCAGCAGCCGTCTTGCGCACGACCAGCCTGACTAACCGAGGCTACGTGTGCGAATCACATCGCGCGTCTTGCCATCCGACCCAGTGCTCTCCTTCGGGTCCATGTTCGCGCTTCCAGATCGGAACCTGCGCTTTGACCCTATCGATGAGCGCACGGCACGCTCGGTAAGCTTCGTCGCGATGGGCCGCGCTGGCGGCGCACACGACGGCAACCTCGCCGACCGCCAACGCGCCCAGGCGGTGCACGATGGCGAGCCGCACGCCTGGAATCTCGGCCAGGACGCCGTCGGCGATGCGCTGCATCTCGGCGATGGCCATCGACGCGTAAGCCTCGTACTCGAGCTTGACCACGAAGCGCCCTTCGTTGTGGTCGCGGACCGTACCCAGGAACACGCAAAGCGCTCCGGCCCCGCCGTGCTTGACGTGCCCGAGAGCCTCGTCGACAGACAACGGCTCGTCGCGCAAAGCAACGAGCGGTCCGCTCACCGTCCACCCCGCTCAGGCGGGCGCGTGACGTCGCCGCTCTTGCCGCCGGTCTTCGAGACGAGCCTCACGGCCTCGATGGTGGCCCAACGATCCGCACTTTTGATCATGTCGTAGACGGTCAGCGACGCAACGCTGGCGGCCACCATGGCCTCCATTTCGACACCGGTCCGATCGATGGCTTCGACCGTCGCCCGAACCCGAAGCTCTCCGCACTCGGCATCAGGCTCGAAGTCGATCGCGGCACGGGTCGTCCGCACGGGATGGCAAAGCGGGACGAGCTCCGACGTCCGCTTCGCGGCCAAGATGCCTGCAATGCGCGCGGCAGCGAGCACATCACCCTTTGCCACCGCGCCCTTGGCGATGGCCTCTACGACCCCGGGCGTCGTGCGCAAGCACGCGGTGGCAACCGCGCGCCTGCGAGTCTCGCTCTTGTCGCCGACGTCGACCATTCGCGCATCGCCGCTGGGCGTCAGGTGCGTCAGCATGGCGTCGGCGGCCGCTCCGGCCGCAACCGAGGAGACACCGACAATCTGTTCGTACGCGAGCGCGAGCTTCTCTGGTTTCGATGCGCACTTGACGAGCGCGTATCGATCCAGTGAC
>JALYHX010000373.1 GCA_030776305.1 Myxococcota bacterium | reverse complement strand
AGGACAGCCTGATAGTCGTAGTAGACGGGCGCGACGGTTACGCCGGCGCCTGTGGCCTTGAGAAGGGGGCCTAGCGTTGCGTCAATCCAGGAACGCCTGCCGCCGATTGCGAACGTCCAGCCCGTATCGAGGAGTGGTCCCTGGGCCAGAACCCGCGCATCGATCAGATCGATCTGCGCGAGCGCGTGAACCTTCTCCTTGTTCGGTTCGGTGAGCCCCACATCGACGATGCCCCCCATCGCGCGCCCATATTGAGTGCTGAAGTTGCCGGGGTAAAAGTCGATGCGGTCCAGCATCTCGGTCGGTACGACCGATGAAAGGCCACCGAAGTGATACACGAACGGTACCGGTGTACCGTCGACGAAGTACTGCGTGTCTTGGGGGTCGGCGCCGCGCACGATGAGCAGCCCCGAGAGTGGTGGAGGCCGTGCAACCCCGGGAAGGTTTTGAAGCGAACGCAACGCGTCACCACCGGTTCCTGGGATGCGATTGATCTCACGGCGCTCCAGCGTGCGTTTGGTGACCTCGCGCGGAGGCCTCTCGCCGTGTACCTGGACGTCGACCACGTCGTCGGCGCGGACATTCGTCGCTCCGCCTGTGGTCGTCGCAGAATCGACCAGCGGAGACAGCCGGTCGATCGATGTCGCTTCCTCGCCCGGCTTGATCGTCTCGTCGGCCTCGTGTGGCGTCATCGAGGGTGCGGTGACGGTCACGTGATACGCGCCCGCGGCCAAACGCTCGAGTCGCCAATCGCCGCCGGCGCCGGTGAGAACTGCGCGTTCGTGGCCCGACGCGTCGCGCGCAACGACGGTCGCTCCCGAAATGGGGCTCTCGCCAGAGAGCGTGACAACATGGCCCGAGAGCGCTGCGGGCGGCGGCACGAAGTGATAAAGGAAACGCGTCCGCGACGCGATCGGCTTGCCATCGCGCGCAGCCGGCTGAAACTCCAGCTTCTGTGCCGCCGCAAGCGCGACCTCGTCAAAGCCGTGGCCCATGGCCTTGTCGAGGACGGCGCCGGTGACCGCTCCGCTCGGATCGATCGTGAGAATGAGCGTCACGTCGACGGGCTCGTAAAACTCCTCGGAAAGCGCCTGCTGCGGGTACACCACCCCCGCGTCCGTCTTGAGAACAGGGGGCTTCACGGAAGTTTGTGCCTGCGCCATCGGCGGCTGTTCGCGTTGCGCCTGCGCCCGCGCGAGGGTCGTCGTGGCCATCGCAATCGCGGCGGCGCCAAAGGCCGCAGCAGCGTGGCTTGGTCTCCGAGGGCGCAGTGGTCGCATCGCGCAGGGGGTGGCGTCCGGCTTAGTCGACGTTCGCTCCACGCTCAACTCTGGTCGCGGAGCGGCATCCAACGGACGCGAGTGCCGCTCGAGCGAGTCGCTTGCGGCGGCAGTCCCCGACCATTCGCTGCAGACATCGGGACATCTGCCGGCCGACGGTGATATTACGCCCGCTCGCCATAGGTCTGACTCTCGCCACCGTCGGCATTGCGCATTCCCGCGTTCAACGCGGGCGTGCCAGACCCACCGATGATCGCAACCTCGCCCGCCTTGTTTGCCGACATCCCCATCGCCGCTTCGCTGGGAGTTTGGTCCCGTCCGTCTGACCGCCCCGCGCAAGCAGCGCTCGTGCTTGCCGTGACGCTGTTTTCGCTGGCCCTCCTGCCGCAGGGCCCACGATGGCTCGCCTCGGTGATCGATCTGTCAAGCGTCGCCGATCTGAGAAGAACTCGACGCTTCCTGATGGTGGCTTCACTTGCGGCTGCATTCACTTCGCTTGGTTACATCGCGTTTTATTTGCGCGGCGGGCCCCGGACAGCGGAAGCCTCCGCGTATTGGCTGCAGGGGCGAGCGCTATCGCACGGGGTGCTGGCCTGGAGCATTCCAGACCCGATAGCCAGCTTTCGCGCCCCTGGCCTCGGGTTCACTGCGCCAGATCGATTGTCGGGAATGGTTGGTCCCGGTTACCCCGCGCTTCTCGCGCTGGCATTTCTCGTCGGAGCGCCGATGCTCGTGGGTCCCGTCCTGGCTGCGGCAATCGTCGTTGCGACGTGGCTGCTCTCGCACGAGGTCGTTGCCGACGCAGACGGAGTCGCATCGGCTCACCGCGCCGTGCGCGCCGAAACCGTCGCTCGTCTCGCTGTAGGGTTTTCGATCGTGTCGACGGCTCTGCGGTATCACACGGCGAATGTGTTGCCTTACGGTGCCGCGGCGGCCGCCGTCACTTTGTCTCTCGCGTGCGCCTTTCGGGCGCGGCGTACGGAGCATGTGCGGCTCTTCGGTGCGTCGGGGCTTGCCATTGGTTTCCTGATCACATCGCAGCCGGCGTCCGCAATCGCCGTCGGCGTCATCGTCGCCGCTCTGGCGGTGGGCGCTTCGCAACGGGACGTCCGAGGTGGCGTCGCCGCAAAGGCGAAGCGCGTCGGAGCAATCGCGTTCGGCTGGGTGCTCGCGGGGTCGGCGCCAGGCGTGCTCCTTCTGCTCGTTGCGAACCATGCGGTGACGGGACAAGCACTCGTCTTTCCCATCGCGCCCAAGGCCGTGGCCGACAGCACCTCATGGGTATCCGCTTCGCTCGCGCTTTCGACGATGCAAATCGCAAGAGCGCATCTGATGGACATCGCAAACCTGGAACCCCTCGCGTTGCTTGCCCTTTTGCCGCTCGGCGCAGCAGGACGCAGACGGCGCGCGGCAGCGCTGACGGCGCTCGTGGTGGCAGGCCACATCGGCGCGCAGATGCTTCGCCCCGGCGGTGCTCCCTCTGGAGCGAGCGCGTTCGTCGCCGTGGTGCCTCTTGAACACGTCCTGATGGCCGTCGGCGTCGCACGCTTATTTCCACGCGCATTGACCTCCGGCGCGGTCGGAGCATTGGCTCTCGCGCTTGCCGGTTTTGC
>JALYHX010000372.1 GCA_030776305.1 Myxococcota bacterium | reverse complement strand
TGTCAGCGACGAACCTGGTGGAGCACCTTCGTATCCTCGGACAGCGGGTCGCGCTCCTTCCACTCGAATCGAAGGAAGACGGGGATTCCCGGCGTCGTGCCATCGCTCGCCTGCTCGCCGGCCTATTGGACGACAAACTCCGGCAGTCTCTGGAGCGCGCTTTCCGGTTGCTCAAGATCGATTATCCATCCGAGGACATCCATGGCGTTCAAGTCGCGTCTCTCTCCCGAGATGCGCGGGCACGCGCGAACGCCGGCGAGTTTCTCGACGCACTCCTCACCCGTCACGACCAACAGCGTGTGCGCGAGCTATTCCGGCTCGTCTGCGACGACCTCATGCCTGCCGAGCGCGTCGGCCGGGCTGCGAAGTACTTGCCCCGACGCCCGCCGCGCGGACGTCAAGAGGCACTCGTCGCGCTGATGGAGGACTCCGACCTCGCGGTGAGCGCACTTGCCGGGCTCTACGCCGAGTCCATCGGCGGTCGGTCCCTGGACTCGGCCATCGAAAAGGCGCGACGTCGCCGTCCGGAGATTGGCGTCACGGCCAGGCGCTTGTTCGCGGACCGTGTAGCGGTCGACGAGGCTGCAGGTGGTTGAGGACCGCCGCCTTGCCCGGATCTCACGGGAGTTGTTCATCGCGGCGATCGCGCCGCGACTCCTGGAGTCGTGGGTGCTCGACCGGATGACTTCGCTCATGGAGGAGCTGGATCTACCCGCAGGAAAGACCCTCTATTCGGCCGGCGACTCGCCGGACGCGATCTACTTCATGCGCGAGGGCGCCATTCAGCTCGCCCGCGAGGACGCGCCCCCTTGGACCCTCGAGGGGCGCTGGGTCATCGGCGGGTTCGAGGCTGTCCTCGAGCGGCCGCGAAGTCGAACGGCGATGGCCATCACGGATTTGCATCTCATGAGAATCCAGGCAGACGATTGGATTGAAATTCTGGAGGACAGCTTCGATCTCGCGCGCGGGGCGCTTTTCAACCAGGCGCGGACGGTGGCACGTTTGGACGAAAACCTTGCGGCCAAGGTCGTCATTGCCGATCCGGCCGTCGTCCCGTCGATTCCGCTCCCGAGCGGGCCGCTGAGTCTCGTCGAGCGTCTCGCCGCTCTCATGGAAATGCCGATGCTCAGTGGCGCGGGTGTTCAGACCCTTGCCGACCTTGCGGCTATCGTGGACGAAGTCACGTTCGAGCCCGGTGACGTTGTCCTCGAACGTGGAGTCCCGCGGGAACGCGTCTTCTTCGTCGTGGAAGGTGAGGCGGAGGCGACGCGCCAGGCTCCCGCAATGGTCCGTCGATTTCGCACCCGGACGCTGGTTTGTGGTGCGGCGGCGCTCGACGAGCACGCGTCCGACTGGCGAGCCGTCGCGAAGACGACGACGCGCGCGCTATCGGTGCGCTTGGAGGAGTGGGTCGATCTCATGGAAGAACACTTCGACATGGTTCGCGCGGCTCTGTCCTGTTTGGCGCTCGAACGCGAGAAGATCCTCGAACAGATGGCCCTCGAGTCCGGCGGCATCGTCCTGAGGTAGAACGGCTCTCGGCTCCTGCGGGTCTCGTTAAGGCGAGATCCCGAACAGCAGACCCGTGAACGCGGCGAGGTTGCGGCGCCAAACCATCCACGTGTGCCCACCAGCGGTTTCGACTCCCGTGTGGCGGATCGCTTTGGATTGAAGCCACGTGCGAAGCCCGCGATTCACGTCGATCAAAGGGTCGCTTACCCCGCAGGCGATCCAGAGCAAACGCATGCGAGAATTCGCATTGCCGTCGAGCCGGGGGAACTCGGTGTCGAAATCGTCGCTGAGGCCCCCTGCGCTGAAGGCGCCGATCCAGGCGAACTCGTCGAGATGGTTCAGACCCGCGACGAGCGACTGCGAGCCACCCATCGACAGCCCCGCAATGGCTCGTGCCTCCCGACCCGTTTCGACCCGATAGGTCGATTCGACGAGTGGAAGGACCTCGGCGAAGAGGGACTCGCCGAACTTGTCGAGGTTGCGCCGCAAGAGCGCTCGGTCCTTGCCGAACCCGGAGAATCCCCCTGCCAGGATCTCGGGCGCGCCGTAGCCGAGAGGCATGACGACGATCATCGGCTTGACTTTCTTCTGCGCGACCAAGTTGTCGATGATCACGTTGGCGCGGCCGACCACCACCCAGGCGCTCGCGTCGTCGCTGAACCCGTGCAGCAGGTACAGCACGGGGAACGCGTTTCGCGGCTCCTTCTCGTAGCCGGGCGGCGTGTATACGTACAAATCGCGTTGATCCCCGACGACGGCGGACGAGTAAAAATGATGGTGCAGAACCCCGTGGGGCACGTCGGTAGTCTCCCACGGAAGCGAGGCGGGACCACCCACGTGCACGACGCTTTGCGTGGTCAGAAGGTTTGGCTTCAGAAGCGGGTTGGACGGATCGATCGCCAGCGAGCCGTCCATGACGAAGGAGTACCCGTACAGGTCAGGATCCAGCGCGGGTGTCGTGACGCTCCAGATCCCTTGCGCCTCCACCATCGGCAGCGGATTCGCGCCCTCGACCGCAACGGAGACGTCGCGCGCATGTGGCGCTCGGAATCGGAATGTGACGCGATGGTCCGCGTGAACCTCTGGCG
>JALYHX010000371.1 GCA_030776305.1 Myxococcota bacterium | reverse complement strand
AACCCGGGCCTGGACGTGTTCTGGCACGAGCATTGATTGGGCACCTGGCTCACGCTGCGATGTGTCGCGTCATGCGGAGCTTCGATGACGCGAGCAATACGATGAGCTGGTCTACACGCTGCTCCGCGCGACGGCGATCGCGCGCAGCCGAGGGCCATGCGTCGCCGGCGTAGGGCGACGAATCATTCGCTTGATGCGTCGGAAGAACACGACATGGCGCACCAATTCGTACAATAATTCTCGAGACGGTGCGCGCGCGGCCATGCCCTCATGGAGGTTCGGACGGACGATGTGAAATATGCCGTCGTCGCGAGAGGGATATCGAGCGGGTCATGAAGAGAGGCCGCGACCCCGCGCGGAAACTGGCCATCTTCGTCGTGGCGATCATGGCCGGGGTGGCGACATTTGCAGCGATGGGCGCGCTGCTTGATACGCGATGAACGTCACGGCGTGTCGTTTGCCAACGCGCGAGTTGATCTTCGATGGCGTACGCGAGCCGTCGGGGACGCCACCATGAACAACGCACCGTGCAGCAGTGGACCCGCCTAAGCGACGGCGGGGCTTTTGAGCGGCGGCGCGGTGTGAGCCTGTGGGCGAGCTACATCATCTTCGAGTGCTTGTATTCAATAATTCCGAGGACGTTGACGGCAGTGGTGAACGTACCCCGTTCCCTGAGCGCCGTTTACCGTGCGCGTCGGCGACTGACCCATGTGATCGGGCTCACTATTCGTTGGCGCTGGGTCGCCGCTCACCCAGGGCTGAAAGGTTGAAAGCGAATGACCGTTCTCAGTGATCGGGTCATGCGCGCTACCCCAACGATCGTCCGAAATACGGCTGCCATTAGGGCGGGCCGCTTGCTCGAGGTCCAAGTCGATGCGGGGTATCGAACGACAGCAGATGTGGACGAGTTGTTCGATGCAATAGAGGCCGAGTCTAAGAAACTCGCACCGTCGCAAAAACTCGTTACGGTGGCAGATTGGCGCCGCATTTCCGTGATGTCGCCGGAAGCGGCGGAGCGACTCCGCGAGCGAATGGCATTGCTCAACCCACGCACGCAGCGCAGTGCGGCCCTGGTCCCGCCCGTTGCTCCAATCGCGGTGTTGCAATTCATGCGCGTGGTGCGAGAGGCCAACTTTGCCGATCGCAAAATCTTCGACGAGGTCGAGGAATTGGCAGGCTGGCTCCAGGAGGTCCTCACATCGGAAGAGACGCGGCGGCTCCGAGAATTCCTGATGGTGGCGCGGTAGGGAGCCCCGATCGGCGCTGACCCGTGGCGCACCCATGCCCGCGAGCTGTGTGGCGACCAGCTGCGTTGCGAGTCCTCTGGCCCTACGCTTGCTTGGTCGCAGGGCGATGGAAATCTTGGAACGCAATGCTGGCGCGCACTCTTCGCTTACAACGAATGTACCGACGGCGTGTGGGTGGAGCCTGACGGGTGCGAGTACGATCCCATGAGCCCGCAGGGCCTTCCCTGCGGCTATCCACCGACAGCCGCGTGGCAAGCCAGGTTGCGAGCAAATGTGGTGCAAAAGGCGCGCAGATCTAGCTACACGGCGGTGCAGAAGTGAGGCTTCCCACGGCGCGACCCGGCTTCGACTGACTATTCGCCCGTAATTCTATCTCTGCGTCCATCCGTCGTGAGCCACGGGGCCCGATACATTCACAATACGTTCCGCATCATCATGTTTCAGCATGCCTATTTCTCGGAAACCCGGACCCGCCCTTCTGATTTTGGTGGACGGCGCGACATGAGTTGTTTCGTCAATGGCGCCTCCGCATCATTTGCGGACAATTGGCTTGTGTCGCTCCTCCGAACCGGTCTGCGCTAGGCGGTGCGGCGATGATGGTCGGCAGAGTTCGAGCGAGAATGAGCTTGTCACCCGACGAGGGGCTGAGCCTCCTGCCTCGAGACGGTGACCCATCAGCGCCGGACAGTGGCGCTGTCGCAACCGCCCGGATCCAGACAATCAGAACGGCCAACTAATGTAGCCGGTCGTCGTGCAAGCACCTCCCTGTCGATGCTCCCTTCCACCGTCCATTCCACAAACCTTGACTCCATTGATGGTCGTAGCCGGCGCGCAGCCGGCGCACGCTTCAGGATTCCATCCCCAGCCGCCGTTGCTGGAGGGGCTGAAGTACGGATCCAGAATGGACTCGACAATCTCGTGAACGGTGCCCTCGTACACAAGAGAAGCCGGTTCACCTATTCGTTCGAAGACGAGCCCATACGCCGCCCCGACCCCCCCCGCCTCGCTCGCGTGGGCGGCTCCCCCTACC
>JALYHX010000370.1 GCA_030776305.1 Myxococcota bacterium | reverse complement strand
TCGTTATCGAACATCGAGTCCACGGAAGCAGCCTACGTGTTGGTGCGCGTGGCTATCCTAAAGGCACGCGCGGGGGCAGCCGCGGCAGCGGCAGCGGCGTTCGAAGCGGCAATCGCCATCGACGGCGCAGACCCATTGCCCGCCGAGCACCTGGCGACCCTATGGGCGTGGGAGCCAGAGGTCGTTCCGGCGCCGGCGGCCGTCGACGCATACCTAGAGTCCGCGCGTCGACGGGCGTCGTTGAAACAGGCGGAGGCCGAGCTCGTGGATCTGTGGCGCGCGTTTGCGGTCGCGCCGTCGAGCGAGAAAGCGTCGCACGCACTTGCTGGCGCCCTTGAGGCCCGTGGACGGCCTGCCGCAGCGGACGACGTATTGCGGGCGCATGCGCAAGCGTTGGCGCCCACGGACCCGGTGGGTTCTGCGCGTGTTCATACCGCACGACGCGCCTCCGCTGCCCTTGCGGGGGATCCCGCCCGCGCTCTCGGCGCGGCCCTCGACGAAGGACTCGGCGCCTCCCTCGAAGGGGAGGGCAGCGAAGCATTCGATGCACTGCTGTCGGACCTCGGCATGACAGCCGCCGTTGCGGGTCGGGAACAGCTTCGCATGGAGCGCCGTTCGCGATATGGGCTGCTCGGGGAAAGCCATTGCAGGCGCGTGGATGATTCGGCCGATTCGGCGGCGATGTCATGGGTGCGCGAGTTGGTCAACGGCGGCGCGCGTGCTCAGGCGCTGGCGCTCGAGCGCCTTGCGGCGTCGGAATCGGCTGCGGTGCGCGTTGTGCTTCTCGCCTCCGCAGCAGACCGGTACATCGCTGCAGGCAATGCGACGGCGGCTCGCAACGTCGCAGAGCTCGCAACGCGCACCGACCCAACTAATTCGCGCTGCGTCGCCACGCTGGCCGACGTACTTCTGGCGCAGCACCGCGATCGACCTGCCGCGGCCGCTCTCGAGCGAGCCATTGGCATGATCGGACCACGGCCCCCGTGGTGCTTCGCGCTTGCCGACACACTCGAGGCACTTGGCGAGACCGACCTTGCTAGCGGTTGGAGCCAACGTTGCGTTGGACTACGCCCGGGCGATCGGCAAGCCATTACGACGTTGCTGGACCGCCTCCTACGCGCCGGTGACGGCAGCCGCCTGAGGGACGCGCTCGCGTGGCTTCTGACACAGCCGCAGCCCGTCTCTTGGGCCGCGGAGCCGTTCGCAAATGCCTTGTCCAGCCTCTCGAGCCTTGATGCCGATCGGGCCGTGGTCGTCGCTCGTCGCGCCCTGGAAGTGTTTGGCCCGAAGTCGGCTTTGCTTCGCGAAACAATGATCGGAGTTGCCCAGCGCGCCTCCGACGACTCCTTCGAGATCGCCATCTTGGAACGCTGGCTTTCGTCGGGCGCCAAGGGATCGGATCGCCGACAGCTTTTTTTGCGCTTGGCGGCGTTGCGCCTGAACCTTGGCGACGACGAGGGGGTGGTTCGCATCTCGTCGCGGGCGATTCATGAAGGGTTGGGCGGTCCCGAGTTCGATCAGCACATCGAATCCAGCATCAGCAACGCGACGACACCGGATGCGCAGCTTTGGAGCATGCGCGCGAACGCCGAGCGCATTTCGGCGGCCGATGACCCGGCGGCCGCCGTCTGGGCATGGCGTGATTTCGGCGCTGCTCTTTGGGACTTGGCCGACGACCGAGTCGGAGCAATCAATGCTTGGCAGCGTGCGGCACGTGTTGCCCACGGCGGATACGCGACTTTGGCGCTGGATCTCGTCGCGTTTGCCGGGACGGCGTTTGCATTCGACTACCTCGCGCAGGTCGTCGAAAGCGAGCCCGACGACGTATCCTCCGCTGCGATCGCGGTGGACGTCGCATGGACCGCCCTGTCCCTGGGTGATGCGCGCTTAGCGTTCGACCTTGTGGCGCGTGCCCTGGCACGAAGCCCCACGAGCGCCAATGCTCTGGAGGTGGCCGAATGTGCGGCGCTGCGAAGCAGCCAAGAGGCGGCCCTCTCCGCCCTTTACGATCTGATCGCATCGCGAGCGCTCGGCCGCTTCGGGCGCCGGGCCGCACACTACCGAGGTGCACGTTTCTTCGAGCGTTCCGGTGATTGTGCGCTGGCACTGAAACATGCCGCCCAAGCCTTTTATGCGGTGCCATCGGAGGGAACGACATTTCACTCCCTCGCCCGCGCCGCGGAGCGAGCAGGTGATCGCGCACTGGCGGTGCAAACGCTCGAGCAGGTGGCCGAGCGCGAGCCGCTGGGCACCGCCCGTGCCGCCTGGCTGCTCCGCGCAGTCACCATCGCCGGGGAGGACAACAACGCGACAGGGCGGAAGGTCGATGTGCTCATGCGAGCCATGGCCGCCTCTCCGAACGTGGCGACGCTCACCCAACTGCGCGGCGTCGCCGGGGAGCTGCTCCGCACCAGTCCCGAGGAGCGCGATGGCCTTGAGGTTCGCCTTGGACAGGCAGCGCGCACGATCGGTGGACGCACGGGGGGGCCCGGAGGAGCGCGCGTCGGTGTCGAATTTGCCGCGACATTGCTCGACCTCTTCGGGGACTCGGACGGCGCGCTGGCGTCGGTAGAGCGCGCCTTTGCATGCGATGCGG
>JALYHX010000369.1 GCA_030776305.1 Myxococcota bacterium | reverse complement strand
GAAGTGATCTCCGCACAAGGGGGTTCGAGGACTGTGTTTCACGACGACCGCATTGCCCGCGAGCACGGCGGGTACCACACAGTTGACGGCGGTAAGCAGCGGGTAATTCCACGCGGGGAGATCGAGCACCACGCCCAGCGGTTCGCGGACGACGCGCCGTTCGAAGCCGGAGACAGGCGGCAGGACGACGTCCGCGAGTGCGCTCTCCGCAATCGAGAGTGCGTGCCGCCCACGCGCCGCGCAGGTCTTCACCTCGGCCATCGATTGTGCGATCGGCTTACCCATCATGCGCGTGATGTCGCTGGCGATCGACTGCGCATTCGCCTCCATCGCTGCCATGGCGCGGTCGCACACTGCGATCCGATCGGCGATCGGCGTTAGTCGCCAGGCACGTGCCACGTCACGTCCGCGCTCGAGGGTGCTGTTCACTTCGGCGCTATCCGCAAGCGCGATTGTGCATGCCGTTTCGCCCGTGAACGGGTCGTCGACGACGAGAGTCCGAGGGTCATTGGCCATGGGACCTACATCGTAGCGTGACAGCGTCGTGAGCGGCTCGTCGGATCGAGCCTCACTCTGCATCGACGACGGCAGTGACGGTCGCGCGTTCGGCCGCAAAATATCGTCCCGTCGCGGTCTTGGCACGCGTGAGCTTCCGCGCCTCCCCCTCGAAGACGATGCGTCCTCCCGCCTCACCTGCCTCCGGTCCGAGTTCCACGACCCAATCGGCGCACGCAATGACGTCAGGATGGTGCTCGATCACGACGAGCGTGTCGCCGCGGGCGACCAATCGCTCCAGCATTCCGAGGAGGCGGCGCACGTCGGAGAGATGCAGGCCGGTCGTTGGTTCGTCGAGAACATATACCGTCGGCACATGCGCCGTTCCCGCCGTCAACTCCGCGGCCAGCTTGAGGCGCTGGGCTTCGCCACCGGAGAGGGTGTTCGACCCCTGTCCGATCTGCACATAGCCGACACCGAGATCCGCGAGAGTCGACAGCGGCCGCGCGATCTTCGGGTGGTTGGCGAAGAGCTGCGCCGCGTCCTGCGCCGGCAAGTGCAGTACGTCGCCAATCGACAGCCCAGCGTAACGCACCTCGAGCGTCGATGGTTCGAACCGTGATCCTCCACACGCATCGCAGGGGGCGATGACGTCGGGCAAGAACGACATCTCGGCCACGATCGTTCCTTGCCCGTCACACGCAGTGCAACGCCCACCGACCGATCCATTGAACGAGAACCGCGACGCCGTGTAACCGCGCATCTTGGCTTCAGGCAGGCTGGCGAAGAGCTTGCGTACATGATCCCAAACACCAAGGAAGGTGGCCGGTACGCTTCGAGGTGTGCGGCCGATTGGGGATTGGTCGACGGCAAGGGCACGCAGGACGCTGCGTGTCCCCTTGATTGCGGTGTGCGCCCCGGGCGGAGACGCGACGAGCTTCAGCGCGCGCCGCAGGGCTGGGTAGAACACATGACGCACGAGCGTCGACTTGCCCGAGCCGCTGACACCGGCAACGACGCACAATCGCCCGACGGGGACACGGAAGGTCACATCCCGGAGGTTGTGCGCTCGCGCACCGGATAGCTCAATCCACGCATCCGCCATGGCACGCCTCGGCCGTTCGATGCGCGCACTCTCCTGCAGCGCTCGAGCGGTCGGCGACTGCGGGTCGCACAAAACAGTCGCCGCGGGCCCGGCTGCGACGATGTGTCCACCGTTTCGCCCGCCTCCGGGGCCGAGATCGATGACGTGGTCCGCGGCGCGAATGGTCTCGGCATCGTGCTCGACGACGACCACGGTAGACCCCATCAGGGTCAATTGTCTCAAATTGGAGAGCAGGCGACGCGTGTCGCGGGGATGCAACCCGATCGTAGGCTCGTCGAGGACGTAGAGCGCTCCGGTCAGACCGCTTCCGAGCTGTGCGCTCAGCCGCAGCCGTTGCATCTCGCCACCCGAGAGCGAGGCCGCCGGTCGGTCGAGCGCGAGATAGCAGAGTCCGACATCGTCGACGAATGCAAGCCGGCGCAAGAGCTCGGCATGGGGCGCCTTCGCGATCGCCAACGCCGTCCCTCCGAAGGACCACCGGCGCGCCAACGCGAGAGCACTCGAAACAGAGCGCGCGGTCATTCGCCCGTACGTTTCGCCCTGGAGCGTCACGCGTCTGGGTACCGCGCTCAAGCGCGCGCCGCCGCACGCCGAACACGGCGCGCGCCGCTCCTCGGACTCCATCGCGTCGGGTCCTCCTTCGACACCCGTGCCAAGGCAGGCATCGCACTGACCTTGCTTGGTATTGAAGGAGAACCAGCGCGGGTCGAGTTCGGGCACACCGGCGCCACAACTCGGACAGGCACGTGCGGTGGACAAGACTCGCTCGCTGCCACTCGGTTTGGCGCTCGGTGCACCTTCCGCGACGCGCAATGCGCCCGCGCCCCAGGAAAGCGCACGATCGAATGTGTCGCGATCGAGGGCGGAGAGTTTGCCATAGTGGACGATGAGGTCGATCGTGTGCTCCTTCGTCTTTGCGAGCCTGGGAGGTGGGTCGATCGCCACAATCGCGCCGTCGAGGCGCGCCGCTTGAACGCCTGCGCGCGACGCTGCCGTGAAGAGATCGAGATACGTTCCCTTGCGGGCACGCACGGCGGGGGCATAAACGGTTTGCTTCTGGCTATCCGGCGTCCGCGTCAGTCGTTCGAACAGCGCGTCAGCGCTTGCGGGCACGACGACCGAATCACATTTCGGACAATGCAATTCGCCGACCTTCGCGTAGAGCAGCCGCAAGTAGTGCGCGATCTCAGTCACGGTCGCCACCGTCGAGTTCGCGCCACCGCGCGATGTTCGTTGCTCGAGCGCTATGGCCGGCGGAACGCCACGGACAGCGTCGACGTCGGGCCGGGGAAGGCTCGGAAGAAACTGGCGCGCGTAGGGGGTTAGCGTCTCCATGAAGCGACGTTGTCCCTCGGCGAAGATCACGTCGAAGGCAAGCGACGACTTCCCGGAGCCGCTCGCCCCCGTGATGACACACAACTTGCCATGCGGGATAGCGCACGACACGTCCTTCAAATTGTGCTCGCGAGCGTGGGAGACGGTGATGGAGGTCGGGGTCGGGGTCGCGGTCGCGGCCGAAACCGAGGTCGAAGTCGAGGTCATGCGCAGAGCTGCGCCGGTACGCGTATCTGCCTTCGCAACGTCCTCCGGCGTTCCGGTCGCGACGATGTGTCCACCACCCGGGCCGCCCCCGGGCCCCAGATCGATCACCCAATCGCACGCGCGGATGACGTCGAGATCGTGTTCGACCACGACGACGCTCGCTCCTTCGTCGACGAGCGCGTGCAGCGCGTCGACGACGTACGCCGCGTCTTGCGCGTGTAGACCGGCGCTCGGCTCGTCCACCACGAACAGCGACTTCGCCGCCTTCTCCGACAGGGCGCGGGCCAGCTTCAAACGCTGCGCTTCGCCGCCGGACAGCCTCGACAGCGGCTGACCCAACGGAAGATAACCGAGACCCACTTTCGTGATGGGATCCAACGCCCGCCGAAGTACGTAATCGCGGTCGTGAGCGGGATCGAACAACGCGAGGACCTCTTCCACGGTCATCGCCAGCACGTCGGCGATTGATCGGCCGCGGTGTCTGACGGCGAGGACCTCCGGCTTGAAACGCTTGCCTTGGCACACCGCGCACAGCAGCTGCACGTCTGCCAGGAACTGCATCTCCACCGTCTCGTATCCCTCGCCCGCACATTCCTCGCAGCGCCCCGCGGGAACGTTGAACGAAAAGTGCGCGGCCATCAGCCGGCGGCGCGATGCGTCCGGCTCGGCGGCGAAACGCGCCCGAATGCGGTCCCATGCCTTCACGTAGGTCGCGGGGTTGCCCCGCGCCGTCCGCCCCAGCGGCGACTGGTCGACCAACACCGCGCGTTCCAGCACGAGTGCCCCTTCGAGCGCGCGGTGTTTGCCCGGCCTATCGACCGACATGTCCCCGAGGGCGCGGGCGGTGGCCCGGTACAGAATGTCATGCACGAGGGTCGATTTGCCCGAGCCGCTGGGCCCCGTGACGCCGCACACCACGCCCAGCGGGAACTTGGCATCGACGCCCTGCAGATTGTGTGCGCTTGCACCCCGCACGAAGAGCCATTCGCGGGCGGCGCGTCGCGCGCGCGGCGCCCGATTCCCCTGCGCCCATGCTCGCCCCGTGGGCAGATCGGTCCGCTTGGCGAGGTCCGCAGGCGTTCCGTCGAAAAGGATTCGCCCCCCGTGAGGGCCGGCCCCCGGTCCGAGCTCGATGACCCGATCGCAGGAGCCCACGACTGAAGGTTCGTGCTCGACGACGATGACCGTGTTTCCGGCGCGCGAGAGCTCGCGCATCACGCCCGCGAGCGCCGGGACGTCCGCCGCATGGAGCCCGACGGTCGGCTCGTCGAGGACGAAGAGCGTTCCAGTGAGCGCGGCGCCCAACGCCGTGGTGAGCCCCGCCCGTTGCGCTTCGCCTCCCGAGAGGGTGCGCGCTTGGCGATCGAGCGTGAGGTAACCGAGCCCCACGGTGTCCAGATACCCGAGGCGCGACACGAGCTGCTCCTGGACGCGCTTGCCTTGCGGGTCGAGCGCGATGAACCCCTTGGTGCGCGCGAGCGCATCGCCCACGGTTTGCGCATGCCACTGCGCGAGGTTCAGTCCAGCAACACGGTAGGCGAGCGCAGTCACGTTCAGGCGAGAGCCATTGCAAGTGCCGCAAAGCGCGTACTCGCGATAGCGGGAGAGAAGGACCCGCACGTGCATCTTGTAAGTCCGCGTCTCTAGCCAGGCGAACCAGGCCTTGACCCCAGGATACT